>CALMVQ010000110.1:19065-99532 GCA_937873135.1 uncultured Scytonema sp.
TCAGGAATGGGGACTAGCGTAGGGGCGAACGGCTGTTCGCCCTTATCGGGAGTGAAAACTTCTAATTCAAGAATTGTTGGTGTCGAGGGGCTAACAGATAAATTCTGGCTGAAGCTTTCAGATAAAATCTCTGTGACCAAATTTGTTGCAGGTGACTCAAGGACAGGAGTCACTGGTGTAACAGAGATAGCGGAAAGTTTTACAAATATATCATCTGTGGCTTCGATTGGCGAAGTGAGGGGCTGGTTGGTAACAGGTGGAGTAACTGATGTGTTGCTAAGTTTTACGGGCAAATCATTCGTTGTCTCTGCGACAAAATTTCTTACTAGTTGGCTTTCTGTATGATGTGGAGTCGCCGATTTACCAGTAACGATCTGGGAATACTCTTGCTGTACGAGTTGGAAAAAGTTTTTAGTGTATTCTACCTGGTGCTGGAGATATTGCTCGTGAATGCGTAAGGTTTCACTTTGTTGGGAGTGAAACTGCATCATACCGCGCTCTAAGCTTTCCATCACAACTGGTTTGAGCTTAGTAGCTTCTGTTGAAGATTGGCTATTTGCCAACAAGGAATTCTGCTGCTGCATCAGTTGGAAAAAGGTTTTGGCATATTCCATCTGATGGTTGAGATAATGTCCGTGAACTTGTAAATGCTCACTCTGACTCTGCTGAAACTGTGCTAGCAGGTATTCTAAGCTTTCTAACACGGCAAGTTTGTTTGGTTGCATACGAGGGGGAGTTTGTGAGGAGGACGCTAAGAATTTCTCGGTGTTGATCTGTGCTAATTTTAATCTGTCCTCTTCTTCTGCGTCACCTTGTCCCTGCGTTCCCGTGTCCTCTACTTTCACTGCTTCCTCGACAATAGCCTTATGCCCATTATTGTTTGTAGCTGGTGGAGTGAGAGTGGCAGTAATAATATCGACTCTGCCAGTTCCTCTTTCTTGATCCGCGCTCAAGGATGCAATGACAGTGTTCTCTCGAGAACTGCTTTGCTGTAATTTCACTTGATGCCCATCCTGTAAAGATTGCTCAAAAGCGTTTCTCGTTTTCTCGGACACATAGTTAATGCCGTTTAAACGTACACTCAACGCCTTTTTCTCGGTTGTGGATATGGGTTGTGGCAGTTGGTAGGGATCTGGGTTGTTTAAAGACAAACCAGCTACACGCAACTGGACAACGGCTTCTCTTAAGGAACGATCGCTATTCTTTTGAGCGCTGGGATTCAACGCAACAGTCATATGAGGGCGATCGCCTAAGATTTCTTTCACCAAGTTGGAGAGAATTTTCTTCGGACCAAATTCCACAAAACAATAACCCCCGGCAGCGTAGATATTTTCTATCTCTTGCTTAAACAGCACCGAGTTGTTCAGGTGTGTTTCTAGGATTGTTTGAATTGCAGTTGATTCTTTGGGATAAGGTTTGCCAGTGACGTTGGTGTAAACAGGTATTTTGGGGTTTGAGAACTGGACTGTTTTAATTGCTTGGGCAAAGGCTTTTTGAGCAAAGGCAATTAGGGGTGTGTGGAAAGCTGCGGACACGGGTAGCAAAACGGAGGTACATCCTTGGTTTTGCAACATTTGCTGCACTTTGGTGATTTCGGCTACAGGCCCTGCTAACACAACTTGACGGGGAGAGTTGAGATTGGCGATCGTGACTTGAGGAAAATGCTTGAGAACTGCTTCTACCTTGCTAATGTCTTCTTTCACTGCCAGCATGGCACCAGCATCATAATCGGGATCTTGGGGGGCTGCCATTGCTTGTCCCCTAGCTTTTACCAAGTAGCAGTAATCTTCGTCACTCAAAACGGAGGCTGCCCATAGTGCTGTGAGTTCTCCAAAGCTGTGCCCAGCGACAAAATCGGCATTGAAGCCTGCTTGTTGGAGGATTTTGTACATCCCGGCGCTTAACATCCCGATCGCGGGTTGAGCATATTCCGTGCGTTGCAATGCGGCAACTTGGGCATTTTTTTCTACCTCTTCAAACACGGGATGGGGAAAAACGATCTCCGACACCGACTGCAAATTATCTTTGAGCAAAAGGCTATCCATCGAACCGTAAAGACGGCGCATGGTGGGAAAATTCATCACCAGTTCCCGACCCATTTCTACGTATTGAGAACCCTGCCCGGAGAATAATGCCACGACTTTTCCTGCGAGTTCCAAACCAGAGGCACGGTAGTAAATGCCTTGAGGATGTTCCCATGCAGGGGATGAGGCTTTGTTTTTCAGTAAATCAACACAGATTTGCAGAAATTTGCAAGCTTCAGAGCGTGACTCAACAACAAACCCAACTCTGGCGGCAGCTAGAGGAATTTCTTTTGATTTACACTCCTCGACTAGTTCTGCATAATGTTTGTCTCCAGTCTCAGATTGCAAATTCCCCAAAATTTCTTCACAGTTGCTCAACAACTGTGCGGGATTCTGAGCAAACAACAGCACTTCACAAGGAGTATTATGGATACGGTAGGGGAGGTTGTGTTCGGCTGTGTATTCTTCAAGAACGACGTGATAATTTGTACCGCCAAAGCCAAAAGAACTGACACCCGCACGTCTTGGCGGTTCTCCTTCAGCCCGAATCCAAGGTCTGGTTTCAGTATTAAGATAGAAGGGGGAATTTTTGATGTTGAGTTTGGGGTTCGGTTCTGTGACGTTAATTGTGGGTGGCAATATCTTGTGATGTAACGCCAACGTCGTTTTGATTAGACTCGCTGCACCCGCTGCTGCTTTTGTATGTCCAATCTGAGATTTCACGCTGCCCAAGGCAATGTGCTGTGTTTTAGCATTTTGTTCGGCAAAAAATTCTCTGATGGAAGCAAATTCTGTTGGGTCTCCAGCCATAGTGCCCGTGCCATGTGCTTCAATCAGACTTACACTTTCTGGTGGAAAACCTGCATCTTCATAAGCACGTCTTAAAGCTTTGACTTGTCCTTCCAGTCGGGGAGCATAAATGCTTTTATATCGCCCATCACTAGAAGTGCCGATTCCTTTGATCACAGCATAAATTGTGTCGTTGTCTCTTTCCGCATCTTCTAGGCGTTTGAGCACAATCATGCCGATCCCTTCACCCAACATCATCCCATCCGACTTGGCATCGAAGGGTTTCACCGTCTCGCTGGGAGTCATTGCTGGTGTTTTGCTGAAACACATATAACCCATGATCGTGTTGTCGGTGTCAACTCCACCAGTCAGCATCATGTCGGATCGGTATTCTACAAGTTCGCTGATTGCCATTTTTAAGGCACCGAACGAACTAGCACAAGCGGCATCAATAACGCAGTTGATCCCTCCCAAATTCAGGCGGTTGGCAATTCGTCCGGCGACGATGTTAGCTAACATACCTGGGAAAGCGTTCTCGTCCCACTTCACATATGCACTTTTAATTTTCTGGACAATTTTTTGTGTATCTTCATCAGAAATACCACTGCTTTTGAGAACCTTTTCCCAAACGGGATATTCCAACCTGGAAGCAAGTGGCATACCGAGTTGCTTTGCCATTGCCACGCCTAAAATCACCCCAACAGTCTCGCGATTGAACTCGCGGGATGCACCATAGCCAGCATTTTCCATTGCCTCTTTCGCAATCACCAAACTCAATAGTTGCGAAACGTCTGTGACTTCCAAGATGCTGGGAGGTATCCCAAATTCCATCGGATTAAAGTCAACATAGGGGATGAAACCACCTCTTTTAGAGTAGGTTTTTTCCTCTGGTGTTCTCGGATTCGGGTCGTAATAATCGTCTATATTCCAATGGGAGGATGGAACTTCAGTAATACAGTCAGTTTTATTAAGAATATTTTGCCAGTACTCTTGCAAGTTTCTAGCTTGGGCAAATAAAGAAGCCATACCAACGATGGCTATCGGATTATGTTGCAGTTGTCTGTTAATTTTCTTGACTGATAGAGATTTATCTGACATGTTTTTTTTCTCCTCAATAAACCCAATAACTGCCTTTTCAATCTCGTTGATCTGATTTTCTAGCTGCGCTAAGGCAGTATTAATTGAATGAGCAGACATAGGACATAGACTAATCTTTAGTGAGAGTGGATTATTTCTCTGCTGTAATTTTTGATGCGGATTAACTTCTCTAGAAAGAAGCTATCCTATCCCACCTGCGGCAAATCAATGCCACCCTGATTAGTTGATTTTTCTGGTGTTTTCTAGCAATTTCGGTCACCTTACAGCAAGGACGAAATCTACTGTGCTGTTGTGTATTCAAATTACACAATTGCTAAAAGTCATTATTTTTCATTTGTTTGTAGTAACCTATTACAAATGAATTAAGACAAATCTCCTTTGAGAAGTGCAATTTAAATACCCAGTTTTCTTATATAACACTCGATTCTTCTTGAGATGGTGGTAGGAGATCGATTACATTGTTGAAACTGGTGAAATAGTCTTGCAGTGCGATCGCAGCTTGACCTGTAAACTCAATCCATTGGTTATGGCACATATTTTGAGGAATTGTTTCTCCCTGGAGCAATGGAAACGTGGGAGTAGCTATGAGGACAGAAACGCTTTTTTCTCCAGAAGCAGTTTGATTATCAAGATTAACTGCGGCAACGTAGCTGCTGTTAATGACAACGTTCTGTATTTTTATAAATGCCATAGCCAGTTTCAGCGTCCAAGATAATCTAGTTTACGGAAATTGCTCTCTTTAGTTTGACATATCAGTTACAAAAGAAAGGTAGAAGTACGTTCAAGGTAGCGTCTCCAATGGAGTTGGCATCCGGCTGAAGGTAAATAATTTTAATCCTACATTCGTGGGAGTAGCTCCCAGCGAAATAATAAAAATGTATTTCGAGCGGAGAGTGTCACAAGAAATACGGTGTCCAAGCTTAAATCCTACGATATAGTGAGTGGTATCATAGCGACCTTCAGCATAGCTGAAAGTATTGTTTAAGAATGGATATCTGGCTTTATTAGTTGAATGCTATCAATTAACGGGCATAAGCTGTACTACAAATAAACTTGCACGTTGATTGGTAAGGATTGTCCTTGAGAAACCCGCCGTCGGCGACTGGCATTTATTCGTCATTTCATACGAAGGACTAAGGAAAAAGGACAATGACAACCTCACAAAAGAAAAGTGCAACATAAATGTGTATTAACCTAATATGCCTTGCCGCTTTCAAGCATTAGAATTAATAAAAACACTAGCACAGCCAATAACAATTAGATAGTTCGTTTTTAGCAGTTTTTCAAAAAAGATGTATTTGTGCAACTATGAACATTTGGGAAAAATCAAAAAGTATAGCTATTTACTATTATTTTACCAATTAGGTTTTTTCTGAGGTTTTCAGTATACGAGTTGCCAGAAACCCTTGATTTACAAAGATATAAAGCAATTTTTAATTCTTTGAAGAGGTTTCTATTTTCTCTAGTTGTTTTCCTGCTTGCTTTTGCCACCGGGTTATTCCGTAATTCACTCGAGCAGAATCATCATCGCCAATAAAACAAGTACGTCCCATCCGTTCGCAAGTCATGAGAATTTCGCCGTATCCCACAAAAGGAGCAATGACAGAATCGTGCGGATTAGTATACAAATGTAGCAAATAATTGACGATAGCCTCAACTCCTTCAATGTGAGTTGGTGTCTGTGGTTTGGATATAGATTGGTGAGAAAAAATACCAACGTAGAGGTTCCCAAGAACTAATTCGTGTTGAAAGGGCATCTGCTGACGGCTGTAAAATTCATAAATATTCCCCTCAGCGCGTATTACCGCAACAACTCGAGCCTTATCCACTAAATAATTGTGATTCCATGTTGGTGAAACAGTGGCGATCGCTAAAGCTGCATTCTCAGGTAGTCTATTGATAAATTGTTGGCTAGAGGTATCTCCACAATAAACGAGATGGCGACCCAAAATTGATTGCTCCCCAACTTCTACAACAGACTCTAGCTCCGTAACTTTTTCCTGAGGCTGTTCAAGCTGAGGTTGTGCTTTCTTGCGGGATGACTTAGCTTCCCTTTCGGCTATAGCACTTTTGAGAGTTTCTAACTGTAATTCTTCAAGCTTTAGCCGCCAAATTTCTACTTGTTTGGCTTGAATTTCTGCTTCTTCAAGATCCTCAGACGCTAAAGCTTGTTCTAAAGCTTTTTGGGCAAGTTCAGCTAAAGTACGTTCTTTGCTACCCGTTCGCGCAACTTGGAGCAGCTTTGTTTTGTTTTTGGCGAGCGGTGTTCCTTCGATCATCTGTTGAATTTTTGGGGCAATATCTCTAGCAATCTGCTTTTCAAGCTGCATACTTCGTTCGCTATACCCGTGTTCTCTGGCGAGATCTGCAGTTGTCTTGAGTGGTGGTGAAATGATTTCACCACCACGGCTATGTTGATTATCTCCGGCTTTAGCTCTGAGTCCTAATCGTTCGAGGATGCGATCGCGTTCTCGAAAAAGTTGTCCTCTTTCTAGATGATCCAACTCACTCCGAATGAAATTCTCGTCTATTTCCGCTAGACGAGCTTGGTCATCATCATCATAAGTGATAATATTGCATTCAATCTCTTCGAGTCCGAGTCGCTGACAAGCTGTCAAACGGTGCAGTCCAGCAATCAAGTTCAGCTTCTGATCTACTGTGATCGGGTTCAATAGACCATTCAGTTTGATTGATTCTTTTAACTCTTCTACTTTCTCGTTCTTGATCGCTCGACGGTTCAGACTATTAAATTTGATTTTGTGTATGGACACTGGCACTGTAGGCATAATCGCAGTTCTTCAGTGTTTAGTGCGGAAGTTCATCGATAAATTATCAAAAACCAAAAATTCTTGACAACTTTGATGAGAATGTCTTGTAAGCCACAGCCAAAATTTAGCTGTCTATCAATTGATATTACAACCAACTGAGTTAAGACTATTGAAGCAAATCACCGCCTGAAAGTTCCCCCTCTTTGGGAGGGAGATAACAGAGGGGGCAATACGATTCGGTGAAGGGTTTGCGCTCTCACAAGCATGCATGCTAAGCTCTCAGCAGTATTGTATACAGAGAATTTAAATGTTTCAATTTTTGCTCCGGCTTCCTTGTCTAGAGGTTTTTTGGAGGGAAATGTCAAGATGACATAGTTATAAATTTTTCCACCCACCTACTTACAATACTGCTGAGAGAGCAAACCCTTAACCGAACCGTGTAGAGAGAGGGGGAGAAGAAAGAGAAGGTATAGAGGAGAGAATTCTAAGCACATTTACCGATTGCCAAAATCACAGTTTTATGCAATGCTGGATGACAAGTTTTGCTATTTGATTTCTATCAGCGCTTCGTCCTTCAAAAAAATGAGTATTTTGCTAGCGCTACGGCAATTTGACAGCAGTTGATATAATATATTATCTGGGTAAGTTTTAGGATATTAGACGCTTCCCACTGCATTCATTACATAATGAATACTCCGTCCCCTCTGTCCCTCTCCCTAAACGATAATCTTCGGGTACTGAAAGGAGTAATCTGTAGCTTCTGTAGCGGCTGAGATTGTGGATAACATTATATAAAAATAATTAGAGAATTCCGGAAATTACAGCAGTTTTCATCTTAACAATGGACCATCCCACTCTCTATTCCCCAACGCTCCTTGCTGTAAGTTCAGATCGATCCTCCTCCCTGCATCAAGTGCGGTTTCTGCATCTAAAAATCACCCTTCAGGAGGAGAGAATACCTTTGCAATATAAGCTTTATAGAATAATTTCCGCCTCAACCCGAATCGATTGATATAGCTGTTTTAAGCAGTTTACTTGCGTAGCAATCACAATTTAGGACATAGATATGGCAGCAGACAAGGAAAGCCAGTTATACAAAAAACCCTCTTACGGGTGGCGAATAATGTTGGCAGCTTTCATCGCTTTAATGACTGGATTGATATCTATCTACAGTCTTTCTCGATACCTGTCTCATGTTCAGACACCACCACCAGTAAAAGCTCCAAAGGCTGCGATCAAGAGAGTCGCTGTGACTGCTTTAGGACGCATACAGCCTCAAGGTGAAGTGACTAAGTTGTTTCCTCCCAGCTCACTATCAGGTGTCCGAGTTCAAAAACTACTGGTGAAGGAAGGAGATCCGATTCGAGTAGGGGAAGTCGTGGCATGGCTTGAAGGTTATGCTCGCAGTCAGGCAGCATTGCAACAAGCTGTGGATAAAGTTCAAATTTCTCAAACCCGCTTGGCGCAGGTGAAAGCTGGAGCGAAAACAGGAGATATCAATGCTCAGAAGGCAGCGATTACCCGTTTGGAAGCTCAACTGCAAGGAGATGTTGCCTCGCAGCAAGCAACAATCGCCCGGTTACAAACTGAGTTAGATAATGCTCAAACCGAGAACAATCGATATCAGCAGATCTACAAGGAAGGTGGTATTTCAGCTTCCACAGCAGATACTAAGCGTTTGCAGATGAGGACTGTAGAACAACAGATCACAGAAGCCAAAGCCAGCCTTAACCGGACTATCAACACTACTAACAATCAGATCCAACAAGAAAAAGCAAAACTGGTGAGTCTTCAAGAGATACGTCCTGTGGATATCCAGTTTGCAGAAGCCGATCTCAAGAGTGCGCTCACTGCTGTCAATCAGGCGAAAGCAGACTATGATTTAACGACTCTCAGATCTCCCATAAATGGAAAAGTATTGAAAGTACATACCAAAACTGGAGAGGTAAACACCAGTGAAGGGATTATTGATATAGGTAAAACATCTCAAATGATGGTAATGGCAGAAGTTTACCAAACCGATATTAGTAAAGTACATGTAGGTCAAAAAGCTACCATTACCAGTACTGCTTTTCCAGGAAAAATAGCAGGAACTGTTACCAAAATTGGTTTGCAAGTTGACAGACAAAATATTTTAAGTGTTAATCCCACAGCAGAAACAGACGGCAGAATCGTTCAGGTAAAAATTCGTATTGACAAACCCGCAGACAGTCGGCAGGTTGCAAATCTAACCAACCTACAGGTAGATGTTGCCATTCATGTACAGTAAGAAAGAGTCAGGAGTCTTCTGTCTCCTGTCTTCTGTCTTTAACACATTCTTAAAATCTTGAATCATGGCTGTTAAAATTCCTTTAGCGTGGCTACAACTCGTCCGATACAAAATTCGGTCTTTAGTAGCTATAGCTGGCATTTCTTTCATCGTTATTCTAACTTTTATGCAACTTGGTTTCCAAGATGCTCTTTATTCAAGTGCAACTGCGGTACATCGTAACCTTCTTGGAGATATATTTCTAGTAAGCTCTCAATATAAATCTCTGACAGCCATTCAAAGCTTTTCCGAGACTCGTTTATACCAAGCATTAGGGTTTGACGGTGTAGATTCCGTTAGCCCCGTTTATATGGGATTTGCTAAATTAAAGAATCCTGATAATGGGGAAAAATACTCAATATATGTTATAGGATTTCAACCCGGAAAGCCTATTATGAATCTACCCGAAGTTGAGCAAAACATAGATAAAATTAAAATTCCAGATATCATACTTTATGATCGCAATTCTCGTCCAGAATTTGGTGATATTGCTTTCAAATTTGAGCATGAAAAAACTGAACCAATAATTGAGATATTCCCCTTTAATTCTTTAACAGGCTATCGAGTCAGAGTTGGTGGTTTGTTTAGCTTAGGTGCTTCTTTTGGAGTCGATGGGAATTTAATTGCCAGTGACTCAACTTTTTTCAGAATCTTTCCCAATACTCGACCTCTTGACATGATAGACATCGGTGCAATCACTCTCAAGCCCGGTGTCGATCCGCAAAAGATTGTGGAAACTTTGCGGCAGAGCTTACCGAATGATGTTCTCATTTTTACCCATGAAGGTTTTATAAATTTTGAAAAACAATACTGGGCAACCAGAACTCCTATCGGTTTTATATTAAATCTCATGCTGTCGATGGCTGCTGTTGTCGGTGTCGTCATTGTGTATCAAATTCTTTACAGTAATATTTCTACTCAATTGGTTGCTTACGCTACTTTAAAAGCCATAGGTTACGCCAATAATTATTTATTAAATGTAGTCTTTCAACAAGCTTTTATTTTAGCAGTATTTAGTTATATCCCTGGATTTATGATTTCTTGGTGGTTATCTGATATTGCGATGAAAGCTACGAGGCTACCAATCATGATGACTGTCCACAATACAGTCTTAGTCATAGTTTCAACAATTTTGATGTGTATGACTTCCGGTGCCTTTGCGATCAATAAGCTCCGTTCCACAGACCCAGCCGATATTTTTTAAAAAATGCTGGTTGTTAGTAGTTAATTGTTGATTGTAAGTATTTAGTAGTTACTCCTAACAAGAGTGTAAGATAACCTATCTCCTTTATCTTCTTTCTTGGCTTTCTAGGAGCAGGAGCAGTTTTTTAGAGCCGTATTCATTTCTGACGGGAAGGGAGTAGTTGTTAAAAAAACTATTCATAAGTCCTAACTACTAACCATTAGTCATTAGCTACTAACCACTAGCCACTAACCACTAACCAACTATTATGCTCAAAAACAAAACTATCCTCATCACAGAAATTGGTGGATTTATCGGAATGCGAGCGGCTGAGCTTGCTGTAGCTCAGGGAATGAAAGTTTGTGGACTGCAAAGTTCTTCTGATAAGACGAGAAAAGCACAAAACTTGGGAGTTAAGGTAATTACTGGTAGTGTTACCGATCCGGCGATCGCCCAAGAGGCATGCACTGGAGTAGACATCGTTTTGCATACGGCAGAAGTTGCCAAAGAAGGTGGTTCCATCGACCAGTTTCGTGACATCAATGTTGGCGGAACCATTAATATGGCTAAAGCTGCCAAGAACGCAGGTGTCAAAACCTTCGTTCATATCTCAAGTGTTTTAGTATACGGCTTCAACTATCCTGATCGCGTCACGGAAGAAGCACCACTCGCGAACGAAAAGAACCCTTACTGTCAAAGCAAAATAGAAGCAGAAAAAGCACTTTTAGAACTGAATTCTCCACCAGATTTTGGGATCACTATTATTAGACCTGGAGACGTTTACGGACCTGGAAGTATTCCCTGGATAGTCCGACCGCTTCTATTGATGCGTCAAAAATTATTTGCATACGCCAATGAAGGACGGGGAGTCATCAACCATGTGTACGTTGACAACTTGATCGATGCCATCTTTCTCGCTATTGAGAAAGAAACATACGGAGAAATCTTTAACGTCACCGATGGACAAGAAACTTCTTGGAAAGAGTATTTTGTGCATTTAGCTGATATTGCCGGATTACCTGCACCTTTTTCCATGCCCAAAGATGAACTCAAATTGTTTCTGCAATTGCGTTATCAAGGACAGAAACTTTTCCGCAAACAAGGAGATCTTCTGCCAGAAGTCGTAGATTTTATGACTCGTCCTTACGCTTATTCAATTACCAAAGCACAGAACGTATTAAGTTACGAACCAACAGTCGATCTTAAAGAAGGAATGCGACGCACGCAAGAATGGGTTCAGAAAACCGATCTCCAAAAATTAATGCCATAGTCGAGAGCGTTTAAATTGCACACTGACAAATGACAGGTTTTCATTAGTCCTTTGTGGTCAATAACATCGTGTTCGGTTAATTGTTGATGGTTAATGGTTCATTGCAATTAACAATCAACTATTAACAATTAACGAACAACGTAATTATCCGAACATAATAGAACTAATGACAAATGACTAATGACCAATGATAGTCTTAAGACTTTTTCTGCGCAAATCCTAAAATCCTAACACCACTTATGAGCTATAAACAGCCACGATTAAGTATCGGACTGCCTGTATATAATGGCGAGAAATTTATCAAAGAAGCCATAGATTCGATTTTGGTTCAAACCTTTGAAGATTTCGAGCTAATTATCTCAGATAATGCATCAACAGACAATACAGAGGAAATTTGTAGAGCATACACTACTCAAGACCAACGCATCCGTTACTACCGTAATGAAACGAATATCGGTTGCGCCTGTAACTTTAATCGTGTCTTTGAATTATCTTCAGGTGAGTACTTTAAGTGGGTAGCTCATGACGATTTACACGCTCCAGATTTTATCAGGAAGTGTATTGAGGTACTTGACCAAAACCCTGAGGTGATTTTGTGCCACTCTCAGGTGTATTTCATTGATGAAAACGGCAAATTCTTACAGAACTACGATATCAACCTAAAAACCAATTCAACCAAACCACATGAACGTTTTCACGATCTTCTAACTAAGCATCTGTGCTATCAATGTTATGGGGTCATTCGTTCCAGCGTCCTTAAAATGACACCGCCTATGGGTGGTTACGGTGTAGCAGACGGAATCTTTTTGTTAAGACTCGGTCTCCTCGGTCAGTTTTATGAAATCCCCGAATACCTATTCTTTGCCAGAAGTCATCAGCAACACTCATTGAGTATGTTCTTTCCAAATTACTTGTCGTTTACGAGCAACAATCCAAAATACTCATTAAGTATGTTGCCGGATTTCTATTCCTATGCTGTGTGGTTTGATTCATCACAAGAAGGCAAAATTTTATTTCCACATTGGCGAATATTTTGGGAGTATTTGCGCTCCGTTCAGATGGGTTCACTAAATTGGTATGAACGGATGCGTTGCTACATAAGTATAATACAGCAACTCAAAGGTACAGAGTATCTTTTGATGAAAGATTTGCTTGTCGCTGCTCAAATGTTCTACAAACGTTTGCAGCAAAAATCAATCAAAAAACAGGTTCAAACTCATACCACAAGTCCAATTACAGCAATTTTCAGGTAAAGTCTGCGGAAGAGAAGTTTCTAAGAGCGCGAGCTTTACGTAAATAGACCACAGTCGTAGGGGCGAGGAAAGGCAAACGCCCTTACAAACGGTGTGGTTCATAGAGAGTGAAAACCGCTGTAAGACAGCTTTCAATACTCTTCCCATTAGACTCGATCCCCATCATCTCCTGGGTGAGCAATGCGTAGCTGAGATCGAAATCTGTCTTGATTGAGCATTGCCACTCTACTCTCAAATTTCTCTCAAACTAAACTCAAATCCATTGTTGATAACGGCAAAATCATGCTTAGAATATCTAAACTCAGTACTTTTTTGTTTGCTACTATTGCAAGCATGAGCTTCGTAAAAACAGTGCAAGCGCAGCCAACTGAAACACTGACTGTCATAGTAGACGGAATAAAGCATCAAAAAGGTCAGGTTTGCTTAAGAGTTTTCTCTAATGAAAAAGGATTTCCACAGGGTGATAGTGGTGGAGTCCAAAGTGGCTGTAGTCAAATAAAAGGAACTACACTCACCAAGCAGTTCTATGGCTTGAAGCCAGGAACTTACGCTGTCGGTATAGTTGACGATCAGAACGGAGATCACAAACTAAACTCAAACCTTTTCGGTATTCCAGAAGAAGGTTTTGGTGTTTCCAAAAATCCAACCATATCGATCGCAACAGGTTCACCAAAATTTAGCCAATCTAGTTTTGTAGTCAACAAAAACACCACCATCAAGATTCATATGAAATATTCGCTCGACAAATAAATCTTAGTTTGTAGTTGCGCTTTAGCGCTAAAGCGCAACTACAAACAGTCAGATTTTACATTTCATCACATAACTTTGTTTTTTACTGGAGACCCTAATGAAAGAATTAGCAATATTGCTGTCTCTCGTTTTGCTAATTTGGTGGGCTACTCAGGTATTTCTCTCACTGCGATTTTTTTTGTACCTGCGATCGCACCACCAAGATACATTACCAGATAATCAGCTACCCAAAACTGCGGTCATTGTTTACCTGCGTGGAACCGATCCCCTTTTGTCGAAATGTTTGCGATCGCTGTTAAATCAAAACTACCCACAGTACGATTTAAAGCTCGTCATTGACAACGAGCAAGATCCGGCTTGGAACATTGTCACAGAGACACTTTCTCAGGAAACAGCACAGAACGTGCAAGTTAGTCCTCTGCGGATAGCAAGTCCTAATTGTAGTCTCAAATGCAGTTCCCTAGTGCAAGCTGTTTCCGAACTCGACGATTCTTACAAAGTGGTTGCTTCAGTAGATGCTGATATGATCGTCCATTCTAATTGGCTGCGCGAACTTGTCAGCCCTCTGGCCAATCCCAAAGTTGGAGCGACAACAGGGAACTGCTGGTATGTACCGACTGGTAAGTCTTTAGGATCTTTGGTACGTTACTCGTGGAATATCTACGCAGTTGTACAGATGTACACGCATCGGATTCCTTGGGGTGGTGCTTTGGCGATAAAAACAAAACTGATTCACCAAACAGAACTGCTTGATAAGTGGGGACAAGCCTGTGACGAAGATACGATGATTTACAGTGTTTTGGCAAAACATGGTAAGCAGGTTGTATTTGTACCTTCTCTCATGACTCTCAATCGTGAAGAGTGCCAATTATCTAGTTTCCAAAGTTTGTTGAAGCGACAACTTCTTTCTTCTCGACTTTACCATCCTCAATGGTGGGCGATTGTTGCTGAGTCGATTTTAAGCGTGCTGCTTCCCAATCTGATGTTGGTGTTATTTGTAGCAGCATTGTGTACGAAACAATGGGATGCAGCAGCTATCTTCTTTAACAGCTTCGGGGCTTATATGCAGGCATTGCTTTTTCTGGCGATCGGTCTAGAGAAAAGCGTACAGCACGTCCTGCGCCAGCACCATCAGCCATTGACAAAATTATCGCCTGTGACAACGATGAAAATGTCAATATCATTTCCTCTAACACAGTGGATTTACGGACTGGCCATGATATCGTCTTTAGGAATGACAAAAGTCAAGTCCCTCAGAGCTAATCATTAAGACTGACGTGGAGATTTTGTAGGGTGGACAATGCGTAGTATATTCAGTTTCATTCTGAGATGGTTCGGCATTGCCCACCTAGCCCAATACAGTTCATTACCTATCAATGGCGGCGAAGCGCGAAGCTCGCCGTTCGCGCTTGCGTCTGGTGACTGGAGTTGGCATCGCCCTTTCAAAATCATTGGTGAATATATTTTTCTAGTATATTCCAATTTGATTGAGAAGCTCTAACTACAAAGTATTGATTGGATCCTATTATTAGGATATAAGATTGTTTGATTTTGTAAATATTATGTAATACTATATCCAGATCGTAACTTAGGCAGAGCAAACAGTTCTTTCACTTTCCACTCCAAAGGAATCATTTTCCTATGCTCCAAAGACTGTATATACACAACTTCAGATGCCTAGAAAACTTTGAACTATCCATAAAGGGGATGTCATCTGCTCTCTTGATTGGAAAAAATGGTACAGGTAAATCAACTATTGCTATTGCATTAGAGGTACTTCAGTCCATCGGTCGAGGCATAAATAGAGTTGGCCAACTTATCCAGTCGAAGGATTTCGCTCGTGGAAGATCTGATGTTCCGCTCCGGTTTGAAATAGAAGTCTTAATTGAACATAAATTATACAAATATGTCCTGGCTTTAGAGTTGCCAGAAAAATTTAAAGAGCTTCGAGTTTTTGAAGAGCAATTGCTAGTTGCAGGAGATCCAATATACTCTCGAAAAGAAGCTAAAGTCAGTCTTTACAACAGCTCACAAAATCGTGAGGCTCAGTTTCTGGTAGATTGGCATCTTGTTGCCCTTCCAGTAATTCAGAAGCAATCAGAGACTGATCCTCTTCATATTTTCAAGACTTGGCTTGCTCACATGATCATTTTAGCTCCGATCCCAAGCTTGATGACCGGAGACTCCAACGGTGAAACTTTGGAGCCAAAGCGAGAGGGTTCAAATATTGGGGAGTGGTTTTCTGGGTTACTCGGTCGTTATCCTGCGGCCTACACACAGATTGACCAATATCTTCGAGAAGTTATGCCTGACATCCAGGATTTTCTGAATGAACTTATTGGCAAAGACTTCAAAAGCATGATTGTTCGGTTTGAAGAAAATAATGCGAATCTGAGTATTAATTTTAAAGACTTATCTGACGGTGAGAAATGCTTTTTTCTTTGTGCTGTTGTCTTGGCTGCCAACAAATCATACGGCCCACTTTTTTGCTTCTGGGATGAGCCTGACAACTATCTCTCCTTGTCAGAAGTTGGACTTTTTATTACATCACTGCGACGCTCATTTAAGAATAGTGGACAAATTTTGGTGACTTCGCATAATGAGGAAGCAATCCGAAAGTTTTCAAATGAAAATACCTTTGTACTTGAGCGAAAAAGCCACTTAGAGCCAACTCTGATCAGATTGCTTAGTGATATGGAGGTGAGAGGTGATCTTATAGAAGCCTTGATTCGTGGCGATATATAACTATGAGCATAAATAAGCATAAACCGCACATTCTTGTGTTGCCCGAAGACGATGCTAATCGCCAGATGGCGAACGGATTTATTCTTGATAGAAACCTCAATAGTCGCGCTATTCAAGTCCTACCAGAGGCTCGTGGTTGGAAAAACGTTGTGGAGAAATTTACGAATGATTATGCCTCTACAATGCGACAATATCCACACAGAATGATTGCTTTACTGATCGATTTTGATGAGGATGAAAATAGATTGAGTTATGTAAAGCATCAAATTCCAAATGATTTAAAAGATAGAGTATTTGTTCTTGGTGTCTTATCTGAACCAGAGAAATTAAGGACAGATATTAACAAGAATTTTGAAAAAATCGGAGAAGCCCTTGGAAAAGATTGCTCCGATAACACGAATGAATTATGGGGGCACGATCTTCTCAAACACAACAAAACCGAGTTAGATCGTATGATTTTATCTATCAAACCATTTCTGTTTAATTTGAAATAATGTTGGTGAATGGGCATCAGTTGGCTGCCCATTTATCTCCCCATCCGTAGATGCTCTTTTTCATCATATTTTTGGCGATGCCGTTGGCGTACCCCTTCGGGGAAGCAAGCGTGACAAGGAGCGTCTCGTAGAGAAGCCTCTCGTTCGCGCAGCGTCTCCGACAGGAGAAGAGAAGGCCACGGCTTAAGCCGTATCGCTCTCCTCTTTTTTTCCTACTAGGGGTGATCGCTCTTCGGAGAAAAACTTTTTGTCCCAACTCAAGCGTAAGTACAAGGTATCAAAAACAATATTAACGCTACGGAAAAGCATTTTAGCTTAACATTTCACCAATCTATCCCAATCTTTCCAACAAATGCTCCCCGACACGCAAAGCATTTGCCATAATAGTAAGTGATGGATTTACCGCACTACTAGATGGGAAAAAACTACCATCAATAACGTAAAGATTATCAACATCATGTGTACGACAATTGATATCAAGTACCGAAGTTTTAGGGTCTTCACCAAAACGACAAGTTCCACACTGATGAGCCACCTCTTGCAAGCCCATTTTTGAGGTAATAAATGATGAAAACGAGCTAAAGCGATAGGGTCGCCCCCTAATGGACTTCAACACTTCATTCCAACGCTCAATTAAGCGCTCAAATGCCTCTTGATTATTATTTGTATAGTCAAGAATAATTTTCTCACCGTTGATCTGTACACGATTATTGAAGTCGGGTAAATCTTCAGTGATTAACAACCAAGAAAGGGAATGATTTGCCACAAATTCAGATATTTTGTTAGGCATAAAAGGTGGTGCATGAGCGGCGACTTTATCTTTATGGATATTGCCGAGTAATTGTACGCTTCCCATTGGGTAAGCAAAATCTTTTTCACCCCAATAAAAATCATTGACAGCAAGTGTCTTTTGAAAAACTGTTGGATTGGGTTTTGTGCTTAAAGCCATAACTACGGCAAACTTATGTGCCATGTAATTACGCCCAACAAGATGAGAACTATTAGCCAATCCATTTGGGTGTTGGTCGTTGGCAGATTTCAGTAACAAGACTGCTGAATTAACTGCACCACAAGCAACAACCACAATATCTCCAGTAAACATCTGAAGCTTACCTGCAATTTCTGCTTCCACTCCAGTCACTTGCCGACCCGATGCACTGGTATGCAAACGTGTGACTTTTGCATTGGTAATTAAAGTCAGATTGGGATTGACAAGTGCTGGACGTACACCGTTAATGTCAGCATCAGCTTTAGCATTGATAAAACACGGGAAGCCATCACAAGTATCGCAACGAATACAAGCACTTAAAGAACGATTGACTTCATTAAGTTTGACGGCAAGCGGTAGATAAAATGGATGCAAGCCTTGATACTTTAGGGCATAATGGATGTTTTGAATGTAGGGTTCGTGGCTGACTGCTGGAAAGGGATAGTCTTCACCAATCTGCGGTTCAGTAGGATCGAGACCTCGCTGACCATGTACTTCATAAAGTTTCTCAGCTTGGGCATAGTAGGGAGCAAAATCCTGATACTTTAATGGCCATTCCGGGGAAATGCCACCTTTATGAATAACTTTTTCAAAGTCCTGCTGGCGAAACCTAAACAAGGCACCACCATAAAATTTAGTGTTGCCGCCAACATAATAGTGCATGACTGGTCGTATGGCTTTGCCGTTTTTGTCATACCATACATCACTATTTCGATAGCGTTCTTTTCGCAGAACCTGCTGAGAATCCCAATTCGCTTTTTCTCTAGGTAGAAAAGTTCCTCGTTCTAGAACTAAAATTTTCTTACCGCTTGATGCCAATCGATTAAGCAGAGTTCCACCACCGGCACCTGTACCAATGATGATGACATCGTAATGACCATCAGCCATTTTTGTATGTTCTTTTGAGTTAATTGTGGATTTACAGAACAATCAGCTAATAGCTATTAGCTATCGCAATCCTACATGAGTCGTGAAGATTATTTTAGGAATGAACCGCCTTGGCTGACGCCACGTCTGACGACGAACGCGCAGCGTCTCCCCTTGGGAGAAGAGAAGACGCTCTTGTACGCCAAGAAAAGAAAGAGAGAGAATTTCACAAATGATTTAGGATTGCTATATAAACTCAATTTGTAAATATTTTCTCTATCAAAATAAATATTTATATTTTTTCATAGAGGAAAGAAATACGTATTCCTTAATAGAAAATAATCAGCATATTGCTAACTATTTAAACCTATCGTTTCTCAACAACCATTAGCTAATAGCTAATGGTTTGAGGCTATTTTATATTTTCCTCTTGCATTTTATTTTCAGCACAAGTTTTGTTTATTTGTGTTAATCCAATCATGCGATAAATTCTATCTCCGAATTCCGGAAAAAGTTGTATATTTGAGAACAGTAATCGTGTTAAAAGTCCATCAAGTACAACCTCTCCCTGATTTTGCTGAATGGCCTGTAGGACTGCGATCGCCACATCTGTTGGTTCAGAAACACGCGCTAACTTGGGTGCTGGTAAGCCAAATTTCAGAAACATTCCTGCTTTTGTATATCCCGGACAAATCACTGAAACCCCTACATTAGTATTAGCTAATTCCTGCCGCATTGCATCTGTCCACATAATCATACTCGCTTTACTTGCTGAGTAGATGCTGTTGTAAGGCGCTCCTTTTTTACCTGAGCCAGATGAAATATTCACAATGTGACCGCTATCGCGATCTAACATACTCGGTAAGACTAAACGAGTTAACTCCATCCCCGCAATTAAATTCGTTGTCAATATCGACTGGATATCTTCTAGAGAGTAATTTTGAAAAGGTCGATATTTTTCTATTGCAGCATTATTAATCAAAATATCGATAGGGCCTACAAGCTGATTAATTTGCTGTACGAGAGTTGATAATTCTTCCACTTTGTTGATGTCAAATGGAAGACTTATTCCTCTACCACCAGCAGCTTCAATCTCAGCACATATGCTATCTAGCTTTTTCTGAGAACGAGAAACGCAAACTACAGTTGCTTGTTCTTTTGCAAATGTACGGGCAATAAAGACTCCAATACCACCTGATGCGCCCGTTAACAGCACCGTTTTACCTGCTATGTTTTTCATAATCATCCGCTTGGCTCTTACTGAGTCCCTAACTAATCGGCATGTTCAAATGAGCTATCAGCAACTTGGGTTGATAGCTTAAAATTTTCTCCAGAATAGATAGCAGTCCGTGGAAGAGAGCGTGAAAATTTGAGGAAAGTTGCAACCGAACTGTAGTCCCCCTAAGCCAGTAGGGTGAATTTTCTGACAATTCCGAGGCGGATCGCTATATTGCTCATTGCCCACAGATGCAAAATCTAAAATTTTTCACAAATAATGCACGGATTACTCTTTATCTAGAAAAAATCAATTTTTTTACCTGATTGTAGTAGACTTGTTGTCGCCAAACAAAGGAATGAAAAAGCTAATGTGCAATAAAATTGCACTCGTGAAGCGTTAATACAGTCATTGGTGATTTGTATTTACAAAGGACAAATAACAAATAACAGCTTTCACAATTAATTATGCAACTTTAAAGCGTAACAGCTTATTAGGTGGGAACTGCTTGCACAGAGATTCCGCAGCAATCAGGTAGAAGTGACACAGTCCCGTCACCGCGATCGCGTTCTGAGTCAACCTTCGGCAGCAATGCAATGGCGATAAATGTCTGTCATTGCATGGTAGCGCTTGACTTTGAAGAGAGTGTGTTAGCCGTAAGCATTCAGCTATGAATGGAATTATTCATTATAAATATCCAAAAAAGAATGTGGCTTCAAAACCTCGTCTCTACAAGGTTTTCAGGGAACACAGAATTAATGACTGACGGATCTGTCTATTGGTCATTTGTCATTATTTACTAGTTATCAATCATTAGATATCTCTAGAAATGTTGTAGGGGCGATCCTACTTTTACCATCCATACAAAGGATTTCAAGGAATGCATAATTAATTTCAAATTACTTTATATTAAGGATTAAAGACAAATGAGCAAATACAACCTTCATTATAAATTGTTAGAGGTTGATGATTTGGTGGCAAATTAATCATTTGCCCATCGGATTCAACGCTAAAATAGCACTCAATCAGCCATAAAAATTGTCAAAGTATGGTTAGTAACGGGGATGACAAAACTTGTGATGTAAATGTAATAACAAGGATTTGATACTAGGTATTTGTTAAACACTAACTACTGCGTGAGACAGAAAATATGGGACTCACAATTACGAATTGTGGTCAATGCGTAACTCTTAAATCCAAAGGTATCAGTGCTATACAAGACTTCGCCTAAATTATGACAAAGCAACCTCTTCGCATTGCGATTTTCACGGGATTATATGCTCCGTTCTTGACGGGGGTTTCAGTTGCCGTACATCAACGAGTTCGCTGGTTGCTACAGCAGGGGCATGAAGTCTTTCTCATCCACCCTCAAATCAACGACAAGTACCCGAAAAATGTTGGCAAACGTCCCATGCCAGGGTTAAGTGAGTTACAGCCTTTCCCAAATTTTTCCCATTATGCATTCCCAACACAACCGCTGATATTCTACAAGTCTCTTCCCCAACCATTGAGTTATTGGCATTGGAACGATACTGAGTTACTTCAGAACTTTCACCCGGACATTATCGTGGTTGAAGAAGCAGCGCAAATGAGAGGAATCTACTCAATGTTTCTGCAAGGTTACGGTCGCCCGATCGCCGTTCAATACGCAAGGCGAACTGGTACCCCAACAGTATCCCTTTTCCATACCGATATTGTTGCCTACATTCAATATTATTTGGGAGATTGGTTCTTTAGCTTGTTTCGCCCAATCATTCCCATTTTGGTCAAGCAGTTCAGTGAGTTGTATGACATCAGTTTCTTTTCTTCTAAATCACAGATGGCTAAATATCAAGAGCTAAAATGCCAACGCTGTGAATATCTTCCCTATCAAGGAGTCGATTGCCAGAAATTTCATCCCCAAAACATTCGTTACAATCCTATTCCCAACGACCACCGACCGACTCTGCTTTTTGTCGGACGCATTACCCCGGAAAAGAATATTACCCAACTCCTAGATGCATTTCCGATAATTGCCGCCAAAATTCCTGACGCCCATCTTGTGATCATTGGCAGTGGGCCCCAAGATGAAGAGATCCGTCGTCTGGCATCTAAGTTTAAATCCAGTGTTACCGTGTGGGGTGAGTCGCACGGAACAGAACTTTTAGGCTGGTTTGCACGCGCAGACGTATTTGTCAACCCCTCCGTCACCGAAAACTTCTGCACCACAAATAACGAAGCACTAGCTTCTGGAACCCCTGTTGTTGCAGCCGTTGCACCATCCACAGAGGAACAGGTATTCCCAGGTCACAACGGCTTCCTCGCCGAACCTAATAACCCAACTGATTTTGCGAATCAAGCGATCGCGATTCTCGAAAATCCCAAACTCAAAGCAGAAATGTCTCAACAAGCCCGCCTCTCCATACTTGAATTCGATTGGTCGGCATGTTCGCAAAAATTTGAAGACAGACTCTATCAACTTGTTCAAGCATCAAAGCAGAAGACGAAGGTTTAAAAAGCTTTCAGCGATCGCGCACAAGCCTCCGTTGCCATCGGGTTAGCCCGTTCTTACGATGACGATTCCACTCGTCAACTCATCTAAATGGATGTATCGGGGAGGCATTTTATCTCATTTTTGATACGGATCGGACTGAGGAGGATGCCAACCCGCTTCTACCCAAAAACGACGAGCAACTTGAATGGAAGGCTCATCACGGCGTTCATCATTGAGATCCAGGCGAACGCAAGTGGCTCTACCTATAGGAGTTGTGCCTAAAATTTTTGTCCCGTCTTTTGTCCAGATGAAATGGTCAGACCACTTTTGCTGACGGGAATTAAATAGAGGGACTTGTTCTTGGGTTTTGGGATCAGTACCTAATGTAAAATTATAATGACGCTCATTACACTGGTGGCAAGCAAATGCCAAATTATCCAGTTCATCAGAGCCACCCAATGACTGCGGCATAATATGGTCAATGGTAAAACGGTCTGGACTCAAGTACTCTGGAGAATGGCAGTATTCGCAGAGGTATCTGGCTCGTTGTCTTACAAGTCTTCGAGTTTGGGCCGACACCATTTACTTTTTGCTGCGAGTTGAGCATTAATCAAGGTAAATATTCTCTCTAATTCGGAGATGCCTACATATTCAGCTTCTTCTTCTGGAGTGAGCGCATCAGCTTTTTTCTTCTCCAACAGTTCTTCAAAGCGAGACTGTAGCTCATCAGTAAATTTAAAAAGATAAATGTCACCGAATTCACTCATCCTGATACCAGAAGATATTAAGGATGAGGGTTGAACCATCAACTGAGTAGTCATTATGTGTTTACAGTACCTTTGGTTCTATTATGCCTCTTTCTCTACAATACCAATTTCATCAACGATCCCAGCAATAATGCCCAGATGGTCTATGTCTTGCGTTTGAATGTCCGGCAGTTTTTTGCTCATCAGTTAACCCTTGCTAGTCGAGTATTGCTTCTCGACCTTAAAATACCATTTCTTGTTTCACCTTTGTCTTCAGGTGGCGATCGCACTACGTTGAGTCATGCACCTTCACCTTTACAATTTCTCAACCCGCCAACCTGCGGAATGTAGGTAAGAGCGTTGTGGGGGCATAGCTGTTTGTATTAGCTCGATGTCCAGCTTAATAGTAGTAATTCTTCTCCGCGCTTTAGTAAACTCTCCTAATCAATAGTTCTTATGTACTAAATATCTCCATTTCGTTGGGGTGTGACAGTTGTGGGTGCGGAAGGTGGGATGTACAGGTAGTATTACTTTTACTTCTTTTCCTCAAGTTCGTTATTTTGTATAAATTTTGGGGAATTATATAAATGATTACAAGATCACTCAATTTATAACTAACTAACCATCCAATGTCAAAACCTATAAATAGTCCAATTCAAAAAATTCTTTTTGGGAGCCCAGGAACTGGTAAAAGTTATAGAATTCATTACGAAATTATTAAAGATGAATTAAACATAGTAGAATCACAGAATATTATTAGTACGGTTTTTCATCCTGAATATACCTATGGCGATTTTATGGGTAAATTAGTACCCATTACAAAGGGCAATAATGTCCGTTATCAATTTCATGCAGGTCATTTTTTAAGAGCACTTACACAAGCTTATAACAATATAATTACAGAATATAACGATCCACACAAAGATAAATCTTTTAAAGAGGTATCTGATGATGAAAAGCTAGCTATACGTGAACAAGCCTTCAATGTAGCTTGGAATAAAGCAGCAAATGTAGCTTTGGTTATAGATGAAATCAACAGAGGTAATTCATCTGCTATTTTTGGAACTGTTTTTCAGCTTTTGGATAGAGATAATAATGGATGGTCATCTTACAAAATAAATTTAACAGAAATTGAATTATTAAAAATATTACAACTCATGGGTGTTGAAGAAAAACCTTTAGCTGATAATAGATTTGAATATCAGTTTCCAGGTGAAAATCATTGGGTACAAGATTATTTAATTTTCCAAAATCGAGTTGATTGCGTACAGATAAACCTTAAAGATAAGTCTATTAAAATTCCCCCTAACTTATCTTTTTTAGGTACTATGAATACCTCGGATAACTCAATTTATTTCATGGATAGTGCCTTTAAACGACGTTGGGATTGGGAATTTGTTGATTGGGATGAAAATACTAGATTACCTGAAGCGGCATATGGCAAAGCTGAAAATGGAACTTTGGATGAAGAGGAATGGAAAACTTTTGTCAGAAAGCTGAACACTTTCATTAAAAGTCAACACGCCTTTGTTCGTGGTATAGAAGACAAGCAGGTTGGTAATTATTTCATCAAAGAGCGTCCTGTAAAGGCTGAACAGATACGAAATAAACTGATGTTCTTTCTATGGGATAGTGTCTTTAATCGTGATAAAAAGCCACTCCGAAAAATTTTGGGTGTAGTAGAAGACAAAGAACTTGTTACATTTGGTGATTTTACTAAAATGCATAATGTTTTTGTTGAAGAAATTATGAAATATGAAATAGACGAATAATTTAAATTTATAAACAAGAGACTTTTGATTAAAAAAATGCTAAATTTTTCCGAACTGAAGCTGGTTAAAGTCAGAGATTACAAAGATAATTTTGTGGGGATCCGCAAATGTGCATCTGGGGATAGTTTTGAGTTTTGTCTACCAAATGGTTTTGACGATTTTCCCGATGGTGATTTTAACCAAGTAAGGGATTTATTTTTTAAAATGTATCGAACTTTCCGTAAATTTGAGTGTGATAATACGCTTACTAACCGATTTAAAATAAACGAGCCTAAATATCAACGAGAACAAGATCAGACTACTCTTTCTTCTGGTGGCATCAGTATGCAGACTCAAGAAGGGGAACCTTGTATGCTTTATAGTAAATTGAGGATGATTGAGCGAGTTTTAGAAGCATATGACGACCTTGCTATAAACTCTATACAAAAGAAAATCAGACGGAGTGAAGATATTGATTATTCACAAATTCATAAATACTTAGAGCGTGCTATTTACCTTGAGCAGGATGTAATTTACATTGAGACAATGGATCTACCGCGTCCGATTGTGCGTTATGAAAGTACTGACATAGTTAACTTATATTGTTATATTCTTGATGAGATTGTGCAACAGTTACATGGTGATGTACCTGAGAACATTCAAGTTCGCATTCAAGATATTCGATTTCTTTCCCAACATTTTCAAGACGACTACTTGAATAGTAACCAGTCTATTTTTGACAAAGACACTTTTATAGAAACTAGCAATATTCTTAAAGAAGCTTTAGATAATATAGAGAAAAATACTTATTACAAAGACATAGATTTTTGGCAACTTTATGAAGCTATTGAAACGTTTTTATATGGTGAAATCAATCCCGAACTTAACGATGGCGAATACTGGGGAATACAAAGCTTCTCTCTTGTTTGGGAGGATATATGTAACACATATTTCTTTAAAAAACATTATAATAATATTTGTTTTGCAGATACGGATATTCCTATCAAAGATTATCAAAACCCAGAAAGGGAAGGTGAAGAGCAAAAACGAGTTGGTAACTATGCTAGGAAGTTTGATAGTCAAAATGAGAATAAATATGGTAATCAATGGATTTATAGAACATTTTCAAATATTCCTTACTCACAAAAAGAAGGTAGTTTCTTTGGATGGAATCTACTAATTTGTATCGAATTTAATCCTCTGCCTGGAACTTTAGTCTACTCTAATCCTAAATCTCAATATAATGATGTCCATAAAAGAGATAGAAGTAGAAAGGAAGTACTACGTCGCTTTCCTTGTCCTGATTTAGTTTTCAAAAGTGAATCAGATAAGGGAATTGAGTTAAGTATTGTAGACTATAAAGATGTTACGATTGATTTTTACTATAGAAACTTTAAATTACCATTATATAAATCCGATAAAAAATATAGAAGCGATATCATAAAACAACTTACTTATGAGTTAGCATTACAGCAGACACATAATATTTTAAATAATATTTTTTTAATTCCTTACTATTATAAAGATTTTGCTAAATCAGGAGAACTGGAACCGGATTTCAATATTAAAGGAATTAAGATTTTTAAAGCGAATTTTACGCTGATTCAACAAATATATTTAAATGAAAGTTTATGAGTAATGAAATAGATATTATCGGAATTCGCTCTGAGAGCTTATGTTATGAAAGTGATTACGTTCCTTTTATCAGTTTTAAAAACAAATTTCAAAAAGATGCAGTAGAAAAATATATTCTAGAAGAGGTAGATGATTTTTTTAAGAATATTTTAAGAAAAAATTTTTTCCAGACTCAGATTCCATATCATAAAATTATTACCAAATCAGATTTCATAGCAATAGATATCAGTTATTTTTATGAAAATATTTTTTATGATTTAGGAGAGCGGGACAAGAATGGAAAGTTAAAACCAAAAATAAAATGGGGTATTACTTTCGATGAAAAATGTGTTCCAATTCGAGTAGCAAATCAGTATAGAATAAAGCCAGAGGAAAAAATCGGTTATTTTGATCGCCGAGAAGGTCGTCCACGCTTGCAATATCGCTCACATAACCCATATCCACCTTATCGTCAATACGGTACTATTGATATTAATGGAGAGCCTATTTTTTATTACCTTCAATTTACCCTTCAGGAAATTTTAGATGTTATTGAGCAATTATAAAATCCTTAAAATTCAATTTAGTGGAATTAGTTAGTATATGTTAGGAGTGTTCTTTTGGTTAGAAGCTAAAACATGGGTTTGGCGCAAAGCCTGCCGGAGGGAGTATCCCCCCGACAGGCTTTACGTTTCTGTGCATTGATTACTTCATTCTCCCATTTAAAGTGGATGTTTGAATGGAAATTGACATTCGCTCTTTGCAGGTGCAAGATATAAGTTGATCCCACTAGTCATCATTACTAACTACATAGGCAAAAACTCGCGCATCAATCTCAATGCCTAAACGCGCCTCTTCCTGATGCCACAAACGAATCAAATCTTCCCGAATGCCCTCTACCATCTGCCTTTCTTTGGAAAATTAACCTTTTAAAATATCCTCTAACGCCCCTTGCTCTCTTTGTTTAGGGAGGATAACTTAATCCGCCGACTTTCACGCGATAGTGGTACCAAAACTGGGGCTTGACTTTGAGCATTGCTTTGTTTAAACTTTTCCACTACTTTAGATAATTCTGCAATTGTCGATGCTTCAAATACTGTACGCAAAGGTAACTCCACACACAAGGTGTCGCGCACTCTAGAGACAAGCTGAGTTGCCAGTAATGAATGACCACCTAATTCAAAGAAATTGTCATAAATTCCTACCTGCTTAAGTCCCAAAACCTCAGCAAAAATTTTCACCAGCACTTGTTCAACAGGAGTCCGAGGTGCGATGTAATTTTCAGGCAATTGGGGCTTAATTGCATCATGCAATGCTCTTAAGGCGCGGCGATTGACTTTACCGTTAGCTGTTAGAGGTAAAGACTCCAAGACGACAAAAGCTGATGGCATCATGTACTCAGGCAGTTTTTCTGCTATGTAAGTCTGTAACTGGGGCACTAATTTACGCGCAGCTTTGGCTTGTAGGGGATTATTGGCGTAAGATTGCCAGGGACGAGAGTGAGTAATGCTCTGTGGAAAAATAGTTCTCTTACCTATTCCATCTTGTCGTACAAAAACCACATCATAGAATCCTTGAATATTTGAAGGTGACCAGGTAATATCAACTCTGTAAGGTACATCCAGTGTATACAAATCTTCTGGGTCTACTCCAAAATTTTCGATTTCTTGCAAAGCTTTACGCATTTGACCTACAGTTTTAAAACCTTCTACATCTGATAGCCATTCTGCTGTTTTAACTGCTGACATCACCCGCGCATTAGGTACATTGATAATGCTTAATATTTCCGGTTTATTTTCAATTAATAACTGACGCACTGCTGAGATGGTTAGATGCTCTTCAGACCAGTTTAACACTGAAGAATTTTCAGTATTATTAACAGTTTCGGCACTACTAATATGAAGAATCACATTGTAACGAAACTCAGTTAGCTCATTGTGATGTTTACCCCGCATCAGTTGAATTTGTGCATGATTAATCTGCGGAAAGCGTTGCTTTATTGCAGTAAAAAAAGCTGGTTCAATGACTAACTCTGTTTCTTGAAATATTTGCATTTGTACCCGTTGCTGCAACTCGAAGCGGGTAAGGGAAGGTTCCGCTTGATACAGTTGCACTGACGCATGGAAAGCTTGCAAGAGTGGCAAACTACGCACATCTCCGATGAAAATAAAGCCACCGGGAGCAGTTGCCTTGACAGCATCTTCTAATACACGAATCAGATAATCAATGCTAGGGAAATATTGTACAACTGAGTTGAGAATTACTGCATCAAAAGCTGCTGTTTCCACTTTCTCGAAGTCAGTAGCCATTTGCTGATACAGCGTTACCTGCGGCATTTCTTGCTTTTGTAACTGCTGCTGAATGTAGTTAAGTGAAACTAGAGAAAAGTCTGTACCCCAATATTTAGTGCAGTGAGGTGCAATTTTAAACAGAATTAAACCTGTGCCACAACCAATTTCTAACACTCGCTTGGGTTGCAAAGCCAAAATCTGCTCAACTTGGTTATTCACCCACGAGAGCATCTGCTCTGCTGGAATAGGCTGATTTGTGTAACTACTGTTCCAGCCGACAATATTCAATTTTGGATCTGCTGATTCAGCAGCTTGATTATAAGTTTCATTATAGAGCATCTGCCATTGCAAAACTTGCTCATTCTGTAATTGCATTAATTGTATATTCTTCTGGTCGCTGCTGTATTCGGTTTTTGGTACCACATAAGCGTCGAGGCGCTTTTCGCCTTGATACTCACGAATTATTACTACAGTTTGCTGTACTGCTGGATGCTGACTCAGTACCGCTTCTATTTCTCCCAACTCAATGCGGTAGCCCCGCACCTTAACCTGCTCGTCGAGGCGACCTAAAAATTCAATGTTTCCATCTACTCGATAGCGAACTAAATCACCTGTTTTATAAAGTCGTGCTTTTAACTTATTAGTAAAAGAATGAGAAAGGAAGCATTGAGCAGTTAAGTCAGGACGGTTTAAATAACCTCGAGCTAATCCATCACCACTGATGTATAATTCTCCCGAAACGCCAATAGGTACTGGTTGTAAATGTTGATCTAATATGTAAACTTGTGTATTGGCGATCGCACGACCAATGGGGGATGCTAAATTATCTTTATTCTCAACAGAAATATGACCCGAAGTTGTCACAACCGTGTTCTCAGTTGGTCCGTAATTATTAACTAACTGGAAAGGATGGTCAGCTAAAGGATATTGATTTAATCTGTCTCCACCTGTGAGTAATATTCGTAAAGCTGCGTTTTTAGGAAAATCTAATAAGAGAATTTTCTCGGCTATTGGAGTTGGGATAAAGGAAATTGTTATCGCTTTTGATATTAACCAATCTCGTAGCTGTTCAGGCATTTGCCGTACTTCATTATCTACAAAATAAATGCTTGCCCCAGTAGTAAGATAAGGCCAAATTTCCCAACCACAAGCGTCAAAGCCAACTCTTGAAATCTGCGTTGCTCGGTCAAGAAGTGAAACCGTAAACGCTTTTTGATGCCAAAAAACTAGATTCAACAATCCTCTATGTTCAATTTTAACCCCTTTAGGTTTTCCAGTCGAGCCAGAAGTATAAATGACATAAGCAAGGGTATCTACTTTAACTTGGCTGGTAAGATTATCTTCAACTTCTTGAGTAATAAATTCCGAATCATTATCTAAACAGATTACCTGTGAATTATGGTTTCCCAAACCTTTAATCCATTTATCTTGAGTTACTAAAACTGAGACTTGAGTATCTTCAAGCATAAAGTTTAAACGTTCAGATGGGTAGCTCGGATCTAAAGGTACATAAGCTCCGCCTGCTTTCAAGATGCCCAACATCCCGATTACCATATCAAAAGAGCGTTCTACACAAATTCCTACTAAAACTTCGGTTTTAACTCCTAATTTGTTTAGATAATGTGCAAGTTTATTGCTACGTATATTTAACTCCTTGTAGCTGAGTTGCTCATCGCCAAATACTAGTGCGATCGCATTAGGACTCTGTTCGGCAATGCTCTCAAATAACTCATGAATACACTTGTCTTGAGGATAAATTAACTGAGTATTATTCCATTGAACCAATAAATTATGTAGCTCAGATTCACTTAAAAATGGTAATTGTGCAATTCGTTCTTCTGGATTGGCAACTATACTCTCAAGTAATGTTTGGAAGTGTCCTAGCATCCTAGTGATAGTAGCGTCATCAAATAAATCAGTGCTGTAAATTACAAAACCACTAATTCCTTCTGAGCTATCTACCCATAAACCATTTTGGGTATTTGGCTCCCATAGGTGTAGCTCCAAATCAAAGCGTGTTGTTTCCGTATCAAATGGTAGCGGACTTAAAGTTAAACCAGTTAACTCTAATGCTGACATAGGCGCATTTTGCAGGGCAAACACCACTTGAAACAGTGGATTTTGATTCAAATTCCGCTCTGGATGCAGTTCTTCTACGAGTTTTTCAAAAGGCAAATCTTGATGAGTGTATGCTCCTAAAGCTACCTCTCTTACTCTGCCTAATAATTCTCGAAAAGTTGGGTTTCCAGTTAAGTTGGTACGCAGTACTAAGCTATTGACAAAAAAACCAATTAATCCCTCAATTTCACTACGGTTGCGATTGGCAATAGGCGAACCAATAGCAATATCTTCTTGTTGTGTGTAGCGGAAAAGCAAAACTTGAAATGCTGCTAGGAGGGTGATAAACAAAGTTACCCCTTCTTGGTGTCCAAGAGCTAAAAGTGCTTTGCTCAAACTTTTTGATAATTGCAGAGGTTGCCTTGCACCCTGGTAAGTTTGAACAGCTAGTCTTGGTCTGTCGGTTGGCAGATTTAACATAGAAATACCGTCTAATTGCTTCTGCCAGTAACCGAGTTGCTTTTGTAATACTTCCCCTTGTAACCATTGGCGTTGCCAGTATGCAAAGTCTGCATATTGGATTGTAAGTTCCGGTAGTGCAGAAGACTGATTGTTAGCAAAGGCTGTGTAGAGTGCGGCTATCTCTTGAATCAGCACCCCAATAGACCAACCATCGGAGACAATGTGGTGCATATTCAGCAGCAGGATGTATTCTGTCTCATCCAACCTCAGCAGTTTTACAAGCAACAACGAATCAGTTGATAAATTGAAAGGACGTTGAGCTTCAAGGTTAGTTAATCGTCGTGCTTGTATTTCTCGTTCAGTTTGTGGCAGTTGCCGTAAATCTATTATTGGTAACGGTATTGTTAGTGTAGGATTAATTACTTGAATCGGTTGCCCTGACTGCATAACAAAAGTGGTGCGTAAAGCTTCATGTCGTCGCACAATTTCGTTAAAAGTTTGCTCTAGCGCGGCTAAATTTAGCGAACCTGTTAAATGTAGAGCTACTGGAATGTTATAGAAAGGATTATTAGGGATTAATTGGTCAAGAAACCACAGCCGTTGTTGAGCAAAGGAGAGGGGAAGAGTTCCTGAGCGCGAAATAGGTACGAGAGGTCTTAAGCTGTGGTTATTAGTACGATTAGTTACTTTTAAAAATTCAATAATTTCTGCTTTATGCTCTTGGATTTCTGCACGTAGTTCTGCTGTAAGAATTCCTTCAGGCGCGTTACAACGAAACTTTTCACCATCAATAAAAAATTGAATATCTAAGCTACGAAGATAAGATAATAACTCAACTGTATTCAAAATTACACCCCTTCGTAGCAGAAATCCATCAGGGCTTTCGCCCGCGCCTTGCGGTATGCCTCGAAATCCGCCATCGACATGACAACCACGCAATCGCGCTTGTGGCGCTTAATTACGATAGGGTTGCGTTGCGCGGAATCGAGCAACGCGCCAAAATTGCTCTGCGCCTCCTTGGAAGTCATGTAATCCATAAAAGCCACATTATCTATATAAGATGTCTAATGGCTATTATAAGCCAACCCGTGGCGGAATTGGACTTTGGACAAACTTCTTTTTGTCCAAAGTCCAATTTCAAACGGAGTTAGTAATCAGATCAAGTGTTAGAAATTTGACGTTGTTGAATGAGGGGAATGCGAATGATAAACTCAGCACCAACTCCTGGTTGCGAAACGCATTCTAAAGAACCGCCATGTCTTTCTGTGATAATTTGGTAACTAATAGCCAGCCCCATCCCTGTACCTTGTCCAACGGGTTTGGTTGTAAAAAAGGGATTAAATAGTTGCTTTTTAACATCTTCTGGTATTCCCAGTCCGTTGTCAGCAATGCGAATTGTGACTTGATTTGGCACTGATAATTGCGTGCGAATATAAATTCGGGGATTATCCATCAGAGCTTGTTTTTTTGTTGCCCACCGCCCTCTAACCACTGAATCTTCTAAAGCATTGATCGCATTCACCAAAATATTTAGAAATACTTGGTTTAACTGCCCAGGATAACATTCAATCAAGGGGATGTTGCCGTATTCTTTGATCACCTCAATTTGGTCGCGCTGGTCAGTAGCCTTGATGCGGCTATTGATCAGCACCATCGTACTATCAATTCCCTCATGTATATCAACCGCTTTCATTTCCGCTTCATCTAAGCGTGAGAAAGTCCGCAGGGAACGTACAATCTCTCGAATCCGCGCTGCTCCCATCATCATTGATTTGAATAATTTGGGTAAGTCTGACCTCAAGAAGTCTAGTTCAATTAAATCTGTAAACTCCTCAATTGCCTTCACTGATTGGGGGTAATGTTTTCGGTAGAGATCTAACAGTAAAATTAATTTTTGAGTGTATTCATCAGCCGGGTGAAGGTTACCGTAAATAAAGCTAACTGGGTTGTTAATTTCATGTGCAATCCCTGCTACCATTTGTCCCAAAGCCGACATTTTTTCACTTTGCACCATCTGTGTCTGGGTGCGATATAATTCTTTTAAGGTCATTTGCAATTGGTCATTTTTTTGATTTAATGCTTGGGTGCGTTCTTTCACCCTGTCTTCTAGTTCCGCGTACAAACACGCATTCTCTAAGGAAATTGCCGCTTGGGACATTAATAGATGCAAAATTTCTAGGCGATCGCGCGTAAACGCTCCCACCGTTAGGTTATTTTCTAAGTATAAAATGCCAATCAACTTACCTTGGTTGAGGATTGGCGCACAGAGAATACTCTTGGGTGAGTGGTGCAGCATATAAGGATCAGCCGCTAGCGTTGGCTCGACTACTGCATTCTCAATCACAGCCAAGGTGAGGGTATTTTTGACCCGATTGATCAGGGCAACAGGTACTGTTTGATGATCGTCAAAGGGCAGCGAACGCAAGACAATGGCAGGCTGTTCGAGTTGAGAAAGGGCTTCAATTAACCAGCGATTTCCTTTTGGCATCAGCAACGCACATTTATCAGCTCCGGCATTTTTGAGTATCACCTCAAGTAGAGTTGAGAGTAATTTATCCAACTCAATTTCACTCGACAAAGATTGAGAGGCTTTGAGAATGGTTGCTAGATCGAGGGCTTCTGAGAGGCTAGTATTACTCAATGTCGAAGTTTGGATCGTCTGAGAGGAGACAGAAATCATCGTTTCCGTCGGTTTGAAAGATGGTTGCTGTTTTTGCAAAATTGTGACGAGTAGTTGCGGATAGCGGGTTTCTAAATCAACAACTTTGGCTTTTGCTCTCCAGTGGGCATAACAGTAATACGCCTCAATCATGTAGACTTGAGCGATTTTTTCTTTGCCCCAATCGAGATAAAATTTGGCGGCAAGTTCGTTGGCAAGGGCTTCTTCGTTGAGGAATTGGTTTTCTTTGGCGAGGGCGATGGCGCGATCGTATTGTTCGATCGCCTCTGCTTTGTTGCCCAAAATCCGACACTTTTCTGCCTCAACTAAATGCCATTTATGCAGATAATTCATGGGAGCATTTTGCGCCCACTGATGCAGCGTGGTTTGATTGGTTTCTACCTGAGCCAAAATTTCCGCTTGCTCAGTTTCTGACTGCATGGGGAAGATTGCCAATTGCGTCAAAGCGCCATAAAAATGGAAAATGGGAATAGAAATTGCGCCTTTTAGCGAAGGCAGATAGGGTTTGCTTTGAGCGATGTAGTCTAGTCCGTTTTTGTAATAACCAAAGATGTATGCAAGCAATAATTTATATAGGTAGCCAAGCGCGAGCGCAGTTAATTCATTACAGTTGCATCGCTGCCACTGATGTGCAATCGCTCATCAATGGTAAATCAACCAGTTCTTCAAGCTGTCTGCCGTTTAGTTGATGGTTCAAGTTTTGTAAGGCTACGCCAATCTTCGCTTCGTCTACTTCCGTTGGGAGTTCTACCCCCAATTGTGCTAGAGCCTCTCTGCAAACTGCGATCGCCTCCAACATCTGGCCTAGACACATTGGGATTCATTAGGGTTTGAGTTTCCCGTGGTAGTAAAGATGCAATACTGAAGTCAATTAATTTAACTTGTTTGGTTTCGGGATTAATTAAAATATTGTTGGGTTTAATATCTTTATGAATAATTCGCTCCCGATAGAGAATATCTAAGGTGTTACAGAGTGCGATCGCTATCTGCAAAAATTCCTGTAGAGATGCGATATATCGCGTCTCTAGAGAGATGAAATAATCTTTTAAAGAAATCCCTCCAAAATCTTCCATCACCAGTGCATAGCCATTTTGGGAGGGTTCTAGGCTGTAAGTGGCGATGATTAGGGGTGAGTTGAGATTTTTGGCGATGGTGTACTGATTGCGAAACTGTACCAATTCGCCAAAACCCGGATATGGATTTTTCAGCAGTTTAATCACCACAGGTAATGAGTCAACTTCTCGATAACCCCGATAAACCAGGGTTCTGGAACCATTGTAGAGTTGTTCGCTTACTTGATATCCGGGAATATTGGCTAGAGTGCTTACCATACTGCGCTCATCTGTGAAGACTTTCAGATTTAGTGTTCCCAGATATAGCCCTCACTAATCATTCGTGAGAGATAAGATGCCCAAAAAATTTTATGAAGTCGGGTATCTGTAACTTTCAATTCTGACAAATCAAATATAATAAGTAATAACTTATACTTAAGTTTCAATAGATAATTCTCTCCCATCACTGAGAATAGAGTCAGCACTCAATTTTCTGGCGTGATTTTTTTCAACGAATTGACAAGCGATCGCCAGTCGGAAGTCCGTTCCTTTACTGACAGCTTTAGTAGTAAATAAATGCGTTTCTCCTTACAATTCCATGTCTTCTCGCTTCTGACTCGTAGTTCCACCTTTATCTAAACCTTTTGTCGCCCAACATGTTGAATCAATGTACTTAGTAAGTTGTTCTATAGTCGGTGCTTCAAACAAATTGCTTACAGGCAAATCTATTTGGAAGGTGTCACGGATGCGGGAAGTGAGCTGAGTCGCTAGTAGAGAATGACCGCCCAATTCAAAAAAATTGTCGTGGATGCCTACTTGTTCTTTTCCCAAGACTTTAGCCCAAATTTGTGCTAGTAACTCTTCAACTTGCGATCGCGGTGCTACATAATCTTGTATATTGAAAGTCATTATATCAGGCGTGGGTAAAGCACGGCGATCCACTTTACCATTAGGTGTTAGAGGTAGAGATTTCAGTACCACATAAGCTCTTGGCATCATGTATTCTGGTAACTTTTCTTTGAGAAATTGACGAAGTAAGGACGCGAAGCTTTGCACGTCTTGCGTCGGTATCTGTTCCTGGTTGGGAACAATATAAGCCACCAAGTACTTATCATCAGGTACGTCCTCATCAGCAATGACAACAGTTTCTCTCACTGCGGGATGTTGACTCAACACCGCTTCAATCTCTGACAACTCAAGGCGGAATCCACGAATTTTTACTTGATTGTCAATGCGACCTAAAAATTCAATATTGCCATCTGGTAAATAGCGAGCTAAATCACCCGTTTTATAAAGACGTGTTTTTAGTTTATGACTAAAACGATGAGTAATAAAGTGTTTAGCAGTTAATTCAGTCCGATTAAAATATTCTCTTGCCAATCCATCACCACTAATATATAATTCGCCAGTCACACCAATAGGCACAGGTTCTAAATGCGTGTCTAATATATAGATTTGCGTGTTGAGGATCGGGCGACCAATGGGAATAGATTTAGCTGAGGTTAACAATTCTTCTACGCAATAATAAGAGGAAAATGTAGTATTTTCTGTAGGACCATAAACATGAATTAAATGCTTTGGCACATTATATTTAAAAATCTTTTCAATCCATCTTGTATTAACAGTCTCGCCACCAAAAAGTAAATATTTTAATGTCGCAAAAGCTTGCGGAGTCTCTCTGACAATCTGTTGAAACAAGGCGGTAGTCAAAAACAGAATGTTGATACCTTTTTCTCGTAGTTGTAATGCAAATTCGTGAGGCGAAAGGGTGACATCTTTACTAATTCCCACAAGTTGAGCGCCGTTAAGTAATGCTCCCCAAATCTCGAATGTCGCTGCATCAAAGGAAGTGTTTGAGGCTTGAGCGATTTTATCAGATGGTGACAATTTTATATAGTTAGTATTGCACACTAACCGATTAACAGCTTTGTGAGGTACAGCCACTCCCTTGGGTTTTCCTGTAGAACCAGAGGTGTAAATAACATAAGCTAAATGATCACTATTTAAATCGCTTTTGAAATTATCCTCCTTTTTTTGGTTAATAATTTCCCAGTCTTTATCTATAGAAATAATTATATTTGAAAAACCTTCAAAATGCTTGAGTAAGTTTTCTTGTGTCAGCAATACTGAAATTTGTGCATCTTCTAGCATAAAATTTAGACGTTGTTGAGGATAGCTAGGGTCTAATGGAACATACGCTCCCCCAGCTTTCAGAATACCCAACAGCCCGATGACCATTTCTATAGACTGTGAAATACAAATGCCGACTAAAACTTCTGAACATACTCCTAATTTTTGTAGGTATTGTGCTAGTTTATTGCTGCGACTATTCAACTCTTGATAAGTGAGTTGCTCGTTAGCAAATTTTACTACTATAGAATCAGGATACTGCTGTACCTTTTCTTCAAACAATTGATGGATACACTTATCTTGAGGATAATCTGCTTGGGTGTTATTCCATTCCACCAATACCTGATGTCGCTCCACGTCACTTAATAACGGTAAATTTGCAATTCGTTGTTCTGGATTTGCAACAATGCCTGACAACAGAGTTTGAAAATGTTTCAGCATCCGGCTAATGGTGGCTTGCTCAAACAAATCTGTGTTGTAAACCATTACGCCTCGCAAACCTTCAGAATACTCCCAGTTTCCACCCGATAAGCTCCTAAAATCTTCCGAACACTTCCACAAATGCAGTTCTAAATCAAACCGCGTTTTTTTCAAATCAATATTCATAAAGCTAGGTACTAATCCAGGCATTTCTAGCGCTGACATTGGCGCATTCTGGAAACCAAATACTACTTGAAATAGTGGATGGTGGCTCAAGTTTCGCTCTGGATGCAGTTCTTGAACTAACTTTTCAAACGGCAAATCTTGGTGGCTGTATCCTCCTAAGGTTATCTCTCTTACTCTGCCTAATAGTTCTCGAAAAGTCGGATTTCCAGATAAGTTGCTACGTAGCACCAAACTATTGACAAAAAAACCAATTATTCCTTCAATTTCGCTACGGGTACGGTTAGCAATTGGCGAACCTAACGCGATATCTTCTTGGTGTGTGTAGCGGTAAAGTAACGTTTTAAATGCTGCCATAAGCGTCATAAATAAGGTGACATCTTCTTGCTGTGACAGCGTTTCTAATGCATCAATTAGCTTTTTTGGTAATTCTAGAAATTGTGTTGCTCCTTGATAGTTTTGGATAGCTGATCTTGGTTTATCAGTAGGCAGATGTAGTATGGAAATACCGTTTAATTGCTCCCGCCAGTAAGCTAACTGGGTTTGGAGTAGTTCTCCTTGCAGCCACTCGCGCTGCCAGTGAGCAAAATCGGCGTACTGAAGAGGCAGTTCTAATAGAGGGGAAAGCTGATTTTGTGCAAAAGCTGCGTACAGCGTTCCCAGTTCCGAAATCAGTACCCCCATAGACCAATCGTCGCAGATAATGTGGTGCATATTCAGTAATAGAATATGTTCTGTCTCGGAAAGGACGAGGAGTATGACTCGCAGCAATGGTTTGGAGGATAAATCGAAGGGATGTTCTATCTCTGCGTTAATAATGCACTTTGCTTTAACCTCTTGTTCATCAGCTGCTAATTCCTGGAGGTTTAATACAGAAATAGGGATTGTTAAGCTGGGTGCAATCGCCTGTAGGGGTTGCCCATCCAAGACAATAAAAGTGGTGCGTAAGGTTTCGTGGCGACGCACTATTTCGTTAAAAGTCTGTTCTAGTGCGGCTAAATTTAGCAAACCTGTCAAGCGAATTACTGTCGGCACATTGTAGATAGAATTGCCGGGGATCAATTGGTCGAGAAACCATAGCCGTTGTTGAGCAAAAGATGCTGGAAAGACAAAGACTTCTTCAGAAGATATATCAGAAGACATATTGATCCTTATTTTAAATTTTGTGCTTTCTCAATACAAGCTCTTAGCTGTGTGGCAAGCACTTGGATATGGGGTTTTCTCAGCATAGTTAGGTGATTGCCAGGAAGATGATGAATTTCTGTTCCTCCGACAACTAGCTGATCCCAACCCATACTCGGATCTTCCTTAGCAATGCTTGATTGAACATTTGTTCTGAAAAGATGAATTCGTTTAGGGTAGGCTTGCGGAACGTAGTTGAGAACTGCTTGGCTATTGGCATACAAAACACGAAGCATTGGACGAATTGCTAACTCGCTTAAAAGTCTTAACTTAGATTCTTCAGATATAAGGTTGACTGTGGCATCCTCTTTCAGGATGAGGTGAGGGAACATATTTGTTTGGAGCGATCGCAAGAGCGACTTCCAAAAGGAGTATCGCACAATTTTATGAAAATTAGTCAACCGAGAAGTGAAACTGTTAATTTCATTCTTAGTGATAGCGATAATGAGATATAAATAATCGAGGAAAAAGGGCCATATATATCGCGCCACTGTAGTCAGCATAAACTTAAAACCATCACCCAAAGAAGGTATATTGCCCGGAATTGGTGCTAAAGTGTCAAGCACAGCAAGTAGAGCCACTTCTTCCCCAGACTTTTGGAGTTGTTGAGCCATTTCAAAAGCAACCCAACCTCCAAAAGACCAACCTCCTAAAAAATAAGGGCTTTTGGGCTGCACTCTACGCAATGCTTCAATGTAGTGAGCAGCCATATCCTCAATGCGAGTTAGTGGAGAACTTTTTCCATCAAGTCCAATGGGTTGTAGCCCATAAAATGGTTGATTTTTTCCCAAATGATGAGCTAATTCGTAATAAGGAAAGACAACACCAAAAATTGGATGGACGCAGAAGAATGCTGGACTTGAACCAGCAGGTTGAATCGGAACTAAGGGAGACCACGGGAGAGAATCTGCTTTTGAGCATAAAGAAGTTGCTAAACTTTCAATTGTTGGATTTAAAAATAAGCTAGATAGCGGTAATTCGCGCTCAAACTGCTTGTGTATCTGCTTCATGAGGCTTACAGTTAACAGCGAATCTCCTCCCAAGTCGAAGAAGTTATCGTAAATACCCACACGCTCAACATTCAGGACTTTAGCCCAAATGTTTGCCAAGGTTGACTCGGTTGCAGTACGAGGAGCAATAAATGTTTTATCTGTTAAACGGCTAGCGGGACTGTCGAGTTCTGTTAGGGCCCAACGATCCACTTTACCACTCTTTAGCGGCAGAGAATCCAGGACTACAAAAGCTTTTGGCACCATGTATTCTGGTAATTTTTCTTTTAAGAAATTACGTAGTAGAGACGCGAAATTTTGAGTCTCCACATTGGAAACAATATAAGCCACCAAATACTTATCACCAGATACATTCTTTTTAGCAATCACTATTGCTTTTTGTACACTTTTATGCTGACTTATTACTGTTTCAATTTCTGACAACTCAATGCGGAATCCACGAATTTTTACTTGATGATCGATGCGACCCAAAAATTCAATATTACCGTCTTGTCGAGCCCGAGCTAAATCACCCGTTTTGTAAAGTCGCGCGCCATTTTTATCAATAAAAGGATTGGGAATAAACTTTTCAGCAGTTAATTCTGGACGGTTAATATAGCCTTGTGCTAATCCCTCCCCGCCTATGTATAATTCGCCAGTAATTCCAATTGGTAAAGGTTGTAAATGCTGATCTAATATATAAATTTGAGTATTAGTAATAGGGCGACCAATAGGCGGTTTTTCACTTATATGATTAATCTCTGCAACGCTTGACCAAACCGTTGCTTCAGTAGGCCCGTAAGCATTCAAAAATCGACGCTGAGAGTTCCACCAACGTTTTACAATATCATCGGTGCAGGATTCGCCTGCACAAATCATAGTTTGCAATGCAGGAAGTGATTCTGTAGGTAGGATTGCTAACACTGCTGGCGGAAGGGTGACGTGAGTAATAGCTTTTTCTCGCAATAATTGGAGCAAAGGTTGTCCGGGTAGAAGGGATTCTTTGTTTGCTAAATAAAGAGTTGCTCCTGTTCGCAGTGCCATGACAATCTCAAAAATTGAGGCATCAAAACTTAATGATGCGAATTGCAGAATGCGGTTACTCGGTTGCAAGTTGAAAACCTCAATCTGAGCTTCTGCTAAGTTTGACAATCCTCGATGCTGAAGCAAAACGCCTTTAGGCTTTCCTGTTGAGCCAGAGGTATAGATAACATACGCTAGGTTGTCAGATGTTACGCAACTAGTAGGATTTTCTTGGCTGTGTTGTTTAATAGTTGCCCAATCTTCATCTATGTCAACGACAGACAAGAGATCCCCCCAACCCACGCTCCTCGCCTCAACTTTGGGAACCAAACTCAGGCTTTGGCTCCCCTTAAAAAGGGGGGCTAAAGAGGAATGAGTGAGCAAGACTGATACTTTCGCATCTTCTAGCATGAAGTTAAGACGCTCTTGAGGTAGGCTCGGATCTAAAGGCAAGTATGCTCCACCCGCTTTGAAGATCCCTAATAGGGCGATGATCATCTCTGGCGATCGCTCTACGCAAATGCCTACTAAAACGTCAGGGACTACCCCCAATTTTTGCAGGTGATGTGCAAGTTGGTTAGCTCGGATATTTAGTTCGCGATAAGTTAACTGCTGCAAGTCAAATACTACTGCGTTCGCGGAGCGTGCGCTAAGCGCAATCGCATCGGGAGTTTCCTGCATCTGCGCTTCAAATAACTGATGAAAACACTTGTTCTGTGAGTAGTCTCTTTTTGTGTCATTCCAATCAATTAATAACTCTTGTCGTTCTCGCACAGTCAGCAAAGATAAATCTGAAAGACGCTGTTCTGGATTAGCGATAACGCTTTCTAGCAGCGTTTGGAAATGTCCTAGCATCCGGGTAATGGTTGTATCATCAAATAAATCGGTGCTATAAACCATTTGTCCTTTCAAACTTTCCAAATCCTGCCACAGATGGAACTCTAAATCAAGCTTTGCAGTTTTGCTGTCGAATTCAAATAGCGAAAGCGTTAACCCTGGTAACTCTAGCGCTTCGATGGGAGTGTTTTGCAGGCTAAATACAACCTGAAAAAAAGGATGATAGCTCAAATCTCGTTCTGGATGCAGCTCCTCTACCAGCTTTTCAAAGGGCAAGTCCTGATGGCTGTATGCTCCTAAAGTGACATCTCGCACTCGATTCAACAATTCTCGAAACGTCGGCTTACCTGAGAAATCTGTACGTAGCACCAAGCTATTGACAAAAAAACCAATTAGTCCCTCTAGCTCGCTACGATTGCGATTAGCAATGGGTGAACCTACTGTAATATCCTCTTGCTGCGTGTAGTGATAGAGCAAAGTCTGAAACGCTGCAAGCATTGTCATGAACAAGGTAACGTCTTCTTGGTAGCTAAGTGCCTCTAACGCTTGAGTTAAGGAACGTGGTAGCTCTAGAAATTGTTTTGCGCCCCTGTAGGTAGGAACTGCTCGTCTTAGTCGATCGCTAGGGAGATTCAGCACCGAAATCCCGTCTAATTGCTTTTGCCAATAAGCTAACTGGGTTTGTAGGGGCGAACAGCCGTTTGCCCCCACTCCTTGCAGCCACTCCCGTTGCCATTCGGCAAAATCTGCATATTGAATGGGTAGTTCTGGCAGGGGTAAGGTAGACATGGAGTCGTCAGAAAACTCTGTAGGAGCGTTTCCCGCAGCAGGCGACTGCGAACGAGCGTCAGGGCTTGTCGTTAGACATCGCTTATCCTCTGCAAAGGCTTTGTATAATACCCCTAGTTCTCTAATTAGCACTCCAATTGACCAGCCATCGGCAACAATGTGATGTAGATTTAGCAGCAGCAGATATTCTGCTTCATCCAGTTGTAGCAGCTTTACTCGCAGCAATGGGCCGGTGGTGAGATTGAAAGGATGTTGAGCCTCTGCGATTGCGATTTGCCGCACTTGTGTCTCACGTTCAAGGCGAAGCAAATTGCGTAGATCTATTAAGGGAAGAAGTATGGTTAAGTTGGGTGCGATCGCCTGCACTGGTTGCTGCTCTACCATAACAAACGTAGTGCGTAAGGTTTCGTGGCGACTTACAATTTCGTTGAATGTCTGTTTTAAGGCAGTGAAGTGAAGGGAACCTGTCAGGCGAAGTGCTGTTGACACGTTGTAAAATGGATTGCCCGGTGCTAACTGATCGAGAAACCACAATCGCTGCTGGGCAAAAGAAGTGGGAAAAACGAAAACCTCTGTTTCTTCAGAAAAATTAAGTTTTTCATCATCTGTGAGACTGAGAATATACTGGCTCATAAGTAAAAAGTAAAAAGTAAAAAGTAAAAAGTAAAAAGTAAAAAGTAAAAAGTAAAAAGAGAATCCCCATAATTAAAAACAGGGGATTTTACGCTCACCTTTTTTGGTTTTCCATAAATAAATTTAGGGGCTTGAAACTGATTTTTCTTTTTCTTTCTTTTGCCTTTTAACTTTTAACTTTTGCCTTGTTCTATGGTGGAATTTGTGGAAACATCTCCTGTTCACTCAGATTGCATGGGTGATCGCCCAGATACAATTATGAAACCAACAGAATCAAGCCTAATCTGTGGCTTTTTAATTCCCTCTAAAATCGCTGCATTTAAAGCTCTTTCTATTTTCAATTCTTCAGCTAGTTCACGATCCCAAGTTTGTCGGTTCAGGCGCAAGCGTAATTGTTCTACTCTATTGCCTAGCTTCTTCTGGGCAACCTTAGCGGAGCGTTCACACAAGTCTATAAAATCGGGACGGGTAGAGAGTAATTCACGAGAGGTGTTACGAGCTTGATAGCAAAATTTTTGCCAATTACTAGCATCAACAAAATCGTCAATAATACTTAAGCGTTCCTTTGCCAGATTGTAATCTCGTCCTTGATTACTGTTTCTATCTTTATACGGACGTTGGAGGATATTTAAAAGTCTTTCATCTTCAACAATGCATATTGGCTCCTGACGACAATCAATAAAGATAGTTTCGATAATGGGAGGAAATAAAGCATCGACACGTCGCTGCAAGATTTTGGATTTAGAATTATCTAGCTTGTACTTGATTAAAACTTGTTTGGCAATTTCTAAATTTGCCTCGACTACATAATTGCATCGAAACCCGAACCATTCCATCCCCTCAGCAGCATCCCAAGATGCATCTGTGCGCCACAGAGCAAAGGCTTGACCTCGGTCATCCCAGTCTATATAGCTCAAGAGCGCATCTAGCAATCCTTCCCCAATTCGGAAGAGTTTAATGCCAGAATTTTGGTTTGCTACCCTGCGGTTATAAGTCCCAAATTCGTCTAGATAACTATCAGCAAAGCGAGTTGTCAAATCATCCACAGGAACCAATGTGCGAGATGTGGGTTGATAACGCCGCACTTCCAATGAGTTTGAGTTATTGATTGGCTTAAATCCCAGTGCGTCAGCAACCCAGCCTTCAATTGCGAATTTTATTTCTAGATGTCTGGCATCATAATTATCTAATTCTTGAAAATACTGGCTTGCTACTTCATCGCTGGCATCAATTTCGTCTAAAGCATTCTGTTCGCTAATTTTTACTATTTCGGCTTTGATTTGTGACTGAATCGGCTCAATCATCTCCAACAATCCAGCCGCACTCGATTGAAACAAAGCTGTTGCCAATTCTGCAAGTTTCTCATCCACATAAAACTGTAAACTGGCAATTGATTGCTGGAAGATACCAAATCCATCTTTCAAGATTTGATACCAAGCATTGTGGGGGCTATCTTCTAAATAGGGACCAAGTAATGCACAGGATTGAATTCCAATTTTACTGCCAATGCGGTCAACTCTGCCGATTCTTTGCTCTAATTGATTAGGGGACCAAGGAAGGTCAAAGTGAATCAACCAGTCAGCAAACTGGAGGTTACGTCCTTCTTCCCCAGAGCGATCGCATACCAGAATAAAGCAGTTTGGGTTATTCTTGAACCGATTTATGTTTTCCTCAACCTTTTGTCTCGATTCCCCAAATTGATGGCTAGCTACTGTCTCTGCTCCAAAGGTATCAGACAAAGACTGCACAATTTCTGCACAAGTTTGCATAAAATTTGTAAATATTACAAATTTGGGCAGAAGATCGCCAGGAATTGGTCTACGAATTCTCTGCTGTATCCTTGTTAGTAATTCATTTTGATTTCTCCGAACTGCAGGTGAAATTTTGAAGTACACAGCTAGCTGATTCAACAGCAATGTTCTCAAATTTTCCACGCGATCTCCATCCTCTACAGGTTGACGAATAATTTTCAGCAAAGATTGCAGAATCGCTTCTTCCCCTGAGAATTTAGGAGTTGCAGTCAAGATCTGAACATTACTCTGCCCAAACTCCTGGATCAGTCCAGAATGGGGCTTACTGCTTAAACGTGCGGTAATCACCTGTTCCAAAATACCTAACCAAGTACCGGATGCCTGGAATAACAGCAGAAAAATTCGTTTATACTGCTCCTCATTAGGGGCGACAGTACGCCATTCATCGATGATTTCATGGATGTCAGGCGATCGCTCATCTAAGTCATACTCTACTTTAGGTATAATATTGCGGTCAAAAATGACATCTTCTACGGAGGCGCGTCGATTGCGAAGCATTCGACGGTGAAGCCGATAGGTGTCGCTGATGTGGGTACGAATTGAGCGAACAATCTTATCTCTGTCGGCAGTATTTGCTTCTAAACTATTTTGTAACTCTTCTACCAAGTTAAGCAAATACTTGTCTTCAGCAAACAGGTTACGGAGTTGTTTGAGGTTAGTTTTGAGGACGAGATCTTTCGCGCCTTCTTTAAACGAGAGCAGCACTTTACCAATGTCTTGGCGTTTGATCACCCTGTCATGAAAACCTGCTAAATCCCCAAGCTGATAGGTTGTGGGATCGAGCAGGTGAAGCATTGCCAGAAAATCTTGCTCATGGTTGAGAACTGGGGTAGCGGAGAGTAGAAGTAAGCGATCGCTCTTTAGTGCCAGGTTTTTGCAAGTCTCAAAACACGCGCGCTGCAATGGTTCAGACGAGGTTGCCATTGCCGCAATGTTGTGTGCCTCATCTATAATTAGGAAGCCCAAATCAGCCTTCTGGCTCACCTTACTCACATCTTCAACAGCAAGTAGCTTCACCCTATCTGGAAAATGGGAAATGTAAAATTTTTCTAACTCAGTGCGCCATTGTTCCTGTAAATACTGCGGAACAATCACCACGGCAAGGCTAGAAGGTTCATCTAATAGGTATTGACGAAGAATAGCACCAGCTTCTATGGTTTTTCCCAGTCCTACTTCATCTGCTAGCAGATAACGTTGAATCGGATCTTCGAGTACGCGCCGAACCACTTCCACTTGGTGAGGATAAAGGTTAATGTTCGCGCTCAACAGTCCTGTCATCCCACGACTAACAGCGCGTTGCTTAATCAAGCATTCGTAGAGCGCTAATCTTCTATCGTGGAAGTAAGGCGTTTCTTGACCCTTCATTGCCAAAGTATCGATGGGATCTGCGCTCAGGACATTGCAACGTACGTAAATTTCCTGCTCAGTTGCAAACGTAGTTTTCCGATCAGGTAGGTCAATTTGATACTCTTCACTCTCCGAGTCCCAAGCAGAAACCCTGCCAATTATCCATGTATCTTGGATGTCTGAATTGATATAGCATCGAGTCTGAGGCTGAAGCCTGACTTGAGAGAGCGAATCTAAAGGTAAAGTTTTTTGGATACCTTGCCCTACTGAGCAGAAATACTCAACATTCACATTGCCATGGGATAATATTTCCGTAACTTTTCCTATTCCCAAATCATTGTTATGGGACTGCACGAGTGAGTAAAGTTTAATCATAGTTACAGCTTATCCAATACACTAAGAGAAAGTCTCGCCTGTTAATTAGACATCACAACGGCAACAGCAATTGCCGAACAGACTAGCTTACTAACCTGTGTTTGACAATTTGGTAAATTTCGCAGCTCAATATATAGACAACAAAATACTGGGATCACAATCAAAGTAATAAAAATGCCCCTAGAAGCCATAAGTATATTTCTTAACATTATATATAATTCTTATGACGATTTTGCTCTAGTCAATGAAAAAACTAACAGATGAATTGAGATTCCAAGAGGCTCCTGGTAGACCCTTTGTAGCAGATCCGGTTTTTATGCTACAACAGTTGCAAGCAACTTGAGGAGCTTTACGAATGCTTACTTGGGTACTTGTCCAGACACTTTTTGTATCTGCTGAGTAAAGTAAGTTTCGTCTGACTTTAACTGTTGGGCTAACTCGAGTCCCTTCTGAAAAGCGATTCGTGCTTGTGGATAGTCTTTACGTTGCACATGGATCTGCCCAATTTGATCATAAGCTTTCATCAAACCATAAAAGTCTACAGATTGTTCTTCTGTCTGCACTAAAATTTTGCTCGCTTGCAAAGCCTCTTGTGTTTGTCCTTGAGAGCGGTAAAGGGCGATAAGTTTCTGCAACGCCTCACTCGCACGAACGTACTGCTGCAATTGCCAAGCGATCGTATAAGCTTGTTGGTAGTTTTTGAAAGCCTCCTTTAGTAGGACGGGATTGTTATGTGCCAAGGATTGATAATCTGAGGCGATCGCCTGCTTTAATACGACTAACTGGTTAAGATTGTTTTCCTGCTGGTAAATATCTGCTAGCTGATTGCGTATTTTTACTGATTTTTGTAGTTCATTTTCTTGTTCGTAAATGTAAGCAAGCTGTTGTAGGTATGTCACCTGATTATCGTGATCGCCTTGGGAGTCAGCTAATTTTAGCAATTGTTCGTAAGTTGCAGCAGCTTTGGGATAATCAAGCCAACTCAGATTCACTTCCCCAATCGTCTTCAGAGTTTCAATTTCTGCTAATGTATCTCGTTGCTGTCGTGCCATTGCCAAAATTTGGTTATAAACCTCAATGGTCAGTTTGGCGTCTCGCACTTCTCGGTAAGCTTGACCAACCGCTTGCAAAAGTTGTAAGCTATTTGCTATGGGGAATAGTGAGAGTTTTTGAATTGTTTGCAATCGCTGAGTAATATATTGTACTTCTAAGCGCTGGTTTCGCCTCCAAGCGATCTCACCCACTCGTGACAGTGCTTGCACTTCTGCTAATGGACCTAAGGCTTGACGCAAGCGCAGTTCTCGGTTCCAAATATCAAACGCTGCTTCCCTATCGTCTGCTTGCAGTTTAGCCGCAGCTTGTTGATTCAATTCATCCAGCGCTACCTCCAATTTTTGACGTTGTTCAGGAGTTAATGGCTGATTCGGCAGCAATTTTGGTAGCAGTGGATCGGGCACAGTAATTTCCAACGGATTTGGCGGAAATTTATCTGGCTGTTTGGGCTTTTTAGTTGCAGCCAACGTTAATGAACTGTAAAGGAGCCAGAACGTAGCAGTGGCAGTAATAGTAACACTTAAGCGCCGTAGCATGGGGATTTGACCTTTCAGTTGCATACTCGAATAGAGAATCGCTAATAGCTATTAGCCATTGACGAGATTTTACAAAAAATTATCCTCAAGACACAGGCTACTACAAGTTTTAAAATACTGATAGGTTATTTTCAAGCAACTGGTGTATCATTAATAATGACTAATTCTACAGATCTTGCCACATTAGCTCGGTTGATGGCAGCTGATTTCAGCAATCAAGAACAAGCTTTTGAAAACCCACCTTTTTTTGCCCACATTCGCGTGTGTATGCGCCCCCTACCTTTAGAACTGTTGTCAGGGGTTAGTTTGTATGTCGAACAGGCTTATGACTACATGTTAAATGACCCTTATCGGGTACGAGTGTTGAAGTTGGTGAACGCAGGCGATCGCATTGAAATCGAAAACTACAGCGTTAAGGATGAGCAACAGTTCTATGGTGCCGCCCGTGACCTACAACGTCTCAAAACCCTCAGTGTTGATAAGTTAGAAAAACTACCAAACTGCAACATGCTTGTAGAATGGACAGGTCATAGCTTTAAAGGTAAGGTGCAACCAGGGAAAGGCTGCATCGTGTTCCGTAAAGACCACAGAACCTATCTTGATAGTGAATTTGAAATTGACGAAGATAAATTTATCAGTCTTGACCGAGGACGCGATCCCGAAACCAATGAACATATCTGGGGATCTGTCGCCGGACCATTTCACTTTGTCCGAAGGGGAAGTTTTGCTGATGAAGTGACTATTCAGTCCTGAGTGCTGAGTGCTGAGTGCTGAGTGCTGAGTGCTGAGTGCTGAGTCAAAAAGAGTGCTGAGGAGCCTGCGCCGTGCGGGGGTTCCCCAACGCAATATAGGAATGCACTGGCTCTCCGTCTTCTCAGGAGCACAGACGCTGCCTTGAACAGCACTGGCTCCCGTTGAGGCGACTGGCGTTGCTGAGTCAAAAAGAGTCTTGAGTTAAGATTTTTCTCTTTCAACCTTAGTCTTTGATTTAAGGGAAAATAAGAAGGGTTCTTCACGGGCGTTGGACTCAGGACTCAGGACTCAGGACTCAGGCTACATAAGGAACTCTTTCTACACTGGTTTCCCAAGTACCGTTGGGGTAAAGTTTCAGGAGGCGGAAACCTGGAGGTTTTTGGTCAAGGGCTAAAGTTGAGGTTTCTGGCTTAAACTGAATGCAAGTTGAGGGAGTTCCTAGATAGTAAACATCGTTACGCTGGTAATGAAACTCCTGGTGGATGTGACCGGATACAACTAACTTGACTTGTGGGTGGCGATCAAGGACAGCAAAAAGTTCCTCAGGATTTTCTAGGGTACTGCTATCAAGCCACTGAGAATTTACATGATAAGGCGGATGGTGTAGAGCTACTAGTGTAGGCTGGTTGCTCATGATTTTTAACTGGGAGTCCAGCCAATGTAAAGAGGTCGCTGATAGATGACCGTGCATATACTTAGATACAGAGGAATTGAGTAAGACAAAATTCCATCTGCCACGCTCAAAAGACTTTCGCAGGGAAATCAGTCTAAAATTTAACACTTGCTTCATTGCGATCGCACAGTCATGATTCCCCGGCAACCAGTAAGTAGGTATTTGCAGGGGACTGAGGAGGCTTTGCACATTTTCATAGGATTCAAGCGTACCATCACCAGACAAGTCCCCGGTCAGCAGTAGTAAATCAAGGTCTGATCGCAGCTTTTCCAAGCGTTCTACAACCGCTTGGAAAGACCTCATTGTTGGCATTCCCAGTAGTTCTTGGCTTTCATTCGCAAACAGATGCATATCTGTTACTTGAGCAATTAACATAGGAGAAACTTGATTCATATGATGCTGATAGCAATGTGGGTGTCCTAATATCCGATTCTCCTTTGAGGAAAATAACTGTTTGCAACTGAAGTAGCTAACACTTACCTAAGAATAAATGCTGCTTTACATTATTTATCAGGCAATAGGTTATGGATAACTGATGTTTCCCATGTTTTTCCGTAATTGCTGAGCTAACCGTTAGATATAAGTCTATGACTACTTTATTTAGTTTATTTGTCATCTATCAAAAGACATACTTTTTATAATTTTTATGAGAAAATACAAACATTAGAAAGTGCATATACTGTTTATCTGAAAGCAAATATGTAATCTACATTACATAATAACTACTGTACCTGTGAAATCACAAACTTAGACAAAACAGCACAGACGCAAAAGATAGAAGTCATATATTATTAACTCCCCATTACCCATTCCCTATTAAGTCCTGTATGCTTGTCGTCCACTTTCCCCCTTAACAACCGCAGCTGTAATCAGGTGGGCAATGCGAAGCGCTTCAGGCACATGGCTTCATATAATTTCCCTCACATTACTGTTGAGCATGTGCTGCCGCAAAATCCAAATCCCGGCAGTGTGTGGGTGAATTGGTTTCCCACCCAGGAAGAACGAGAGAAATATGTCCATCGTCTAGGCAACTTAGTTTTGCTCTCTTCCTGTAAAAATAGTGAGGCGCAGAACTACGATTTTGAACGGAAAAAGCAGCAGTATTTCACTACTAAAACAGGTGTTTCAAATTTCGCGTTAACTACGCAAGTGCTAATGGAACAAGAATGGACACCTGAAGTAATCGACAAGCGTCAAGAACGGCTAATTGATAAGCTCAAAGAAATTTGGCGTTTAGGGCTTTGAGTAGCAAAGGATACTGTTGGCGAAGTCAAAAAACACGGCTTATACCGTTTCACTTTAAAGTTGATACAAATAGCTAGCAGGGGAGCAGGGGAGGAAAGAATTACAAACCATCATTTGTATCAAGCCTAAGCGTGAAATGGTATTAAGCAGTGGTCAAAGGCAACGCACAAAATAATCGTTTAATGGAGAGTGCGATCGCGCCTGAGTGTTAGCAATATTTTTGTTAAGAAAATTATTAAACTGATAGTGTCAACTTTATAAGTGAGATAATGTTAAACCCAACTGACAAAAAAAATGCAGATTACCCAGTGTCTCCACACAGCCATTCTCGTGACTGACTTAGATCGTTCCGAGCATTTTTATAGCAAAGTTTTAGCATTATCGAAAGTTGAACGCTCTTTGAAGTTCTCAGGTACATGGTATCAAATCGGCAACTATCAAATTCACCTTATTGTTGCGCCAACTACTAAGATTGAACCTCAAAACGAAAAATGGGGACGCAATTCTCACATCGCCCTCTCAGTCGTCGATCTAGAAGCCGCCAAACAGCAACTCCTGAATTATAACTGCCCAATCCAACCCAGCGCCTCGGGTAGAGCAGCCCTCTTCACCCAAGATCCAGATGGCAATATCATTGAACTTAGCCAACAATGAGAGGGGGAGGGATAGAAAATCAACTTCCTGTCTCCTGAGTATTTTTTGAATGAAAAATAAAAAATGAAAAATGAAAAACAATAAATAATTTTTAATTGTTTAATTAAGGATACAAGCCCCTGTTTTTAAACAGGTCAAACAGAAAAGACATCGGAGCAATTTTTACAAAATTATTTATGAATAGTGGGATCTTTAATGAGTGCATTTTTAATTTTTAATTTTTAATTTTTTGACTCCTACCTTATGACAATTTTCGCCTACACCTACACTGATCCCCTCCTAGAAACTGCTCCCGATCCGAGGATTTGGTCATCGGAGGTGGATCGGGTTTATCAGGATTTGGGGAAGCGATCGCAATTAGAGCAATTATTCGACGACTGTAAAACAGAGGCTGTTGAAAGTCTCTTCATCCGTCGTTTAGAAGAATTGGGAGATACTGTCGGGGAAGTTAATGATCGCCTTGCGGAATTAGAAGCGATGGGCGTCACCATTATTGCTGTTGAACAAGCTTATAACTCTTCCCTTGAAAGTGCTTGCCCCCGTGGCGAATTGCTCAAATTGCTACACGAAATCCAGACTCAGCAACGCAGTCGCCGCATCCGCCAAGGACATGCTCGCAACCGCCTTGATGCTTCTCCCCCTCCTGGTAAAGCACCTTACGGCTACCGTCGGGGGAAAGGAAAATATACCGTGGATCGCAGTACTTCCCCAGTCGTTAAAGATTTTTTTGATCACTTCCTACTCTATGGTTCCTTGCGGGGGGCAGTTCGTTACCTAGCAAAAAAATATAGCAAAAAAATTTCTGTTACCACAGGACGACGTTGGCTAACCAATCCAGTGTATCGTGGTGATACAGCTTATCAAAATAGTGAAATTATCTCCAATACCCATGTTGGAATAATTTCTCGAGAAGTAGCCGCCCAGGTTGATAGATTGTTGCGTCGGAACAGGCGTTTAGCGTCTCGCACTGCATCTGCACCGCGTTCTCTAGCTGGGTTAGTTGTTTGTCATCAGTGTCAGTCACGCATGACAATAACCCGTGTCACCATTCGCAACCAAAAAAAAGAATATCTTTATTTACGTCCGATTAGCTGCACCAATTGCCCCAAATGTCGTGCCTTACCTTACCAAGAGGTATTGGCACAAACAATCAATGCCGTTTGCCGCGACTTACCCTTAGCGGTAGAAAAAATGAACTCTCCGCAGTTGGATGCTCTCAAGAATAATTATAGTGAAGCGATCACTACTCAGCAACATATACTCGATAGCCTACCGGCTTTAATAGAAACAGGTGTTTTAGATGTAGAAACAGCAAAGTTAAGAGCTTACAAACTCAACACAGAAATATCCGCACTCCAGCAGAATTTAGCAACTCTTCCGCCTGTAAATTTGCGTTCTGTTGCTCTAGCCGTTTCTATTCCGCAATTTTGGTTAGATTTATCCGAATCAGAACGACGCTTTTACTTCCGCGAATTCATTCGGAAAATTGAGATTATTCGTCAAAAGCAAGAGTGGGAATTATACATTAATTTTATTTTTTAGAGTTGGTTACCGCCCAGATAATCTTGGAAAAAATGTAACAACGTCTCAGGCGACTTGAAAAGGTGATGAAAAATTGGTATAAACTACAGAGAGATTTGTCTAATCACGTAGTCTGTAATTTTCTGATGGAACATCTAAAACAAAATCCTTACATTTAGATTTTAATCCTCCCTTCAGTTCTAGTCGATATAAATATTTGCTAATTTATTGGGGAATCATTGGGTGCATTTGGGAATACTAAATGCGAAAGGTTTAAACATTCAGTAGTTATGGATAGGACTCTAGTCAGTATTCCCGGATATCAAGTTAGTCAAGAGATATACAACAGTTCTAAAACTCTAGTTTATCGCGGGTATCGAGAAACTGACCAAAAACCTGTGGTCCTCAAGTTGCTGAAGAATCCTTATCCTAATTTCAGTCAGCTGGTGGAGTTTCGTAATCAGTATACCATCGCCAAAAATCTCAACTCACCCCTCATTATCCAAACATATAGCTTAGAACCTTACAAAAATGGTTATGTGATCGTGATGCAAGACTTTGGCGGAATTCCTCTTAGTCAGTGGAAGGGGACAGGAGGAACTGTAGCAACCCTGATTGAATTTTGTCAAATAGCGATCGCTCTGTGCAATAGCTTAGATTTTCTTTACCGCCATCGCATTATTCACAAAGATATTAAACCTGCCAATATTTTAATTCATCCAGAAACAAAACAGACAAAATTAATTGACTTTAGTATTGCATCTCTACTCCCACGGGAAACTCAAACGATCATCAATCCCAATGTGCTAGAAGGCACATTATGCTATTTGTCTCCAGAACAAACCGGACGGATGAATCGCGGGATGGATTACCGTACTGATTTTTATTCTCTCGGTGTAACTTTTTATGAGTTACTGACGGGGGAATTACCGTTTCAATCAAAGGAACCGATGGAATTGATACATTCTCATATTGCAAAGCTTCCACCTTTGGTACATGAGATTAATCCTCAAATTCCACCTGTATTTTCGCTCATTGTCAGCACTCTGATGGCGAAAAACGCTGAAGATCGCTATCAGAGTGCATTAGGGCTGAAATATGATTTAGAAAATTGCTTGGAGCAACTTAAGAGAACGGGTAAAATTACTGACTTTCAAATTGCACAACGAGATGTATGCGTAGGCGTAGCCCGCCGTAGGCATCGCTTTATCATCCCCGATCAACTCTATGGACGAGAAAAAGAAGTAGAAACACTGTTAACAGCATTCGAGCGCGTCAGTGCAGGTTCTACAGAAATGATGCTAGTTGCAGGTTTTTCAGGAATTGGTAAAACGGCGATCGTTAACGAAGTCCACAAGCCCATTGTCCGACAGCGCGGCTATTTCATCAAAGGTAAATTTGACCAATTTAATCGCAATATTCCCCTATCTGCCTTTGTTTCAGCCTTACAAGACTTGATGAGTCAATTGTTGAGTGAAAGCGATCGCCAAATTGAGCAGTGGAAAACTAAAATTCTTTCAGCTTTGGGGGAGAATGGACAGGTAATTATCGAAGTCATTCCCGAACTCGAACAGATTATTGGTTCACAACCTCCCATACCCGAATTATCTGGTAATGCTGTCCAAAATCGCTTTAATTTCCTCTTCCAAAAGTTCATTGCCACCTTCACTACCATTGAACATCCCCTCGTCATATTTCTAGATGATGTGCATCGTGCAGATTCTGCTTCTTTAAAGCTGATGCAACTATTAATCAGCAAAACCGCTCCGGGGTATCTATTACTAATAGGAGCCTATCGAGATCATGAAGTTTTTCCAATTCATCCTTTAATACTAACTTTAAATGAGATTGAAAAAACTGGGGTCACTCTTAACACCATGACTTTGGCCCCACTCAATCAATCCAACATCAACCAACTAATAGCTGATACCCTCAGTTGTTCTCCGGATTTGGCTTTAGCTTTAACTAAATTAGTTTACCAGAAAACTCAGGGGAATCCATTTTTTAATAATCAATTCCTGAAGGTGCTACATGAAGAGGGACTGATTACCTTTAATCTCGAGGTGGGGCATTGGGAATGTGATATTGCTCAAGTCAACGCCTTAGCTTTGACGGATGATGTAGTCGAGTTTATGGCAATTCAGTTACAGAAATTGCCTCAAGCAACCCAAGATGTTTTGAAGTTAGCTGCTTGCATTGGCAACTCCTTTGACTTGGGGACTTTGGCTATTGTCAATCAAAAATATCAAGTTGAGACGGGAAATGACTTGTGGCAAGCTTTGTCAGCAGGTTTAATTTTACCTCAGAATGAGATTTATAAGTTTTTTCAAACCAGCGAGAATGACGCGAACGTAAACCTAGAAAACAATTCCAGTTTTCAAGTTCCTACTTATAGATTTTTACATGATCGCGTGCAGCAAGCGGCATATTCACTGATTCCAGATGAGCAGAAACAGTCTACTCACTTGAAAATTGGACGACTTCTACTGAGTCATACTCTAGAAAGAGGATGGGAAGAAAACATTTTTGAAATTGTTAATCACTTCAATTTTGGACGAAGCCTAATTATCTTACCATTGGAGCGAGAGCAACTGATTAAGTTCAACTTAACTGCGGCTCGCAAAGCAAAAGCTGCAACGGCTTATGGAGCGACGGTACAGTATTTGGAAATCGGAATTGAGCTATTGCCAGAAGATAGCTGGCACTCCGAACATGATCTGACTCGTATTTTATTTGAAGAAGCAGCAGAAGCAGCTTATTTGAGTACGAATTACCCTCAGATGGATCAATTGGCAGCCATAATTCTGCAACATACTAACAGCTTATTAGACAAGATCCGAGTCTACGAAATTAAGATGCTGGGTGCCAAAGCTCAAAATCAATTACAGGAAATTATCCAGATTGGTTTACACGTACTACAGCTATTGGGGGTGGAGTTTCCACCGCTAACTCCTACAGATATTGAACAAGGATTACAGCAAACTCAGATGGCTATGCAAGAACATTCCATTCCCAGCTTGTTGAATTTAGGGGTGATAACCGATCCGATAAAACTGGCAGTAATGCGGATTTTAGCTCAAATGGTTCCATCTGCTTATCAAGCTGCTCCTTTGCTGATGCCATTGCTAGTCTTTAAGCAAATCAATTTGTGTATTTTACATGGAAATTGTGCAGTTTCCGCAATTTCCTACTCAGGTTATGGGCTTTTGCTTTGCGCGAAAGTAGGCGATCTGGATACTGGATATGAGTTTGGACAACTGGCTTTGAATATCCTCGAACGCTTCCAGGCTGATACATTGAAATGTCGGCTCTATTTTATTGTTTACACCTTCCTTAGTCACTGGAAAAAACCTGTCAGAGACTTCTTGCCTCGGTTCCTAGAAGCATATCAAGTCGGCTTAGAAATGGGGGATTTAGAAAGTAGTGCGTTAAACCTACAAATATACTGCTGTCATGCCTATTTTGTGGGGATTGAACTAAATACTCTGTCAGAGGAGATGGAAAACTTTAGGCAGGCAATTTATCAGCTCAAACAGGAACCAACTCTACATTTTCAGGAAATTTACCAGCAAACGGTTTTAAACTTGCTAGGACGTTCTCAAGATCCATGTCAGTTGGTGGGAGATGTGTATGATGAAACACAGTTACTTCCCATTCACTTACAGACAAATAATCATACTGCTGTTTTCTACCTGTACTATAACAAAACAGTTCTCTGCTATTTGTTAGAACAATACCAGCAAGCAGCAGATTATGCTGATGTTGCTAATTCCTATCAGGATAGCGTGAATGCTATGTTTGTGGGAACTTTATTCCACTTTTATAGTTCTCTGGTGTATCTGGCTTTATGTAACTCGGCGACTGAAACACAACAATCTCAGTATTTGGAAAAAGTCGTCGCCAACCAAGAAAAGTGCAAAAAATGGTCAAATCATGCTCCAGCGAATCACTTACACAAATTTTATTTAGTGGAAGCTGAACGACATCGGGTATTAGGTAACAAAGCAGAAGCAATTGAATATTATGATCGCGCCATTTGCGGAGCAAAAGAAAACAGTTTCATTCATGAAGTTGCTCTTGCCAATGAACTCGCGGCTAAATTTTATCTCGAATGGGGCAAAGAAAAAATTGCTCAAACTTACATGACGGAAGCTTACTACGCTTATAGCCGTTGGGGTACCAAAGCCAAAGTAGACGATTTAGAGCAACGTTATCCTCAACTGCTTGCATCTATTTTGCAACAGCGACAAGAGTCATTAAATTTGACTGAAACAATCTTTGCAGCTTCTTCTCACACGAGCCAAACCTTGGTATTGGGTAATAGTTATATATCAAAAACACTAGACTTAGCAAGCATATTCAAAGCTTCTCAAACCCTGGCAAGCGAAATTGAGCTAGAAAAGTTACTTTCTACCTTGCTCCAGGTTGTGCTGGAAAATGCCGGAGCTGACAAGTGCGTTTTGCTGCTGCCCAAAGATGAACAGTTGGTAATTAAGGCAATTGCTCAACTCGGGCAACCTCCAACTGTTCTGTCATCGATTGCTACACAACTGAGTCAATATGTTCCAACGTCTCTAATTAATTTTGTTAAACGTAGCCTGAAACCCTCTGTAATATTCAATGCGGTAGATCACGATCTCGTTGCCCTAGATCCCTACATTCTGCGGCAACGCCCCAAGAGTGTTCTTTGTACCCCAATTTTGAACCAAGGCAAGTTAATTGGGATTTTATACTTGGAAAATAACCTGATGAGTGGAGTATTTACAAGCGATCGCCTGCAAGTTCTGAATTTCCTGTGCGCTCAAGCCGCGATCTCGCTGGAAAATGCTCGGGTGTATCAGCAAGCACAGAACTACGCAAAACAGTTGGAACTGTCCCTAGAAGCGTTGAGTGCCAGTGAAACCCGCTTCCAAATGCTTGCGGATAATATCCCTGGGGTAATTTTTCAATTACGCTCCACAGAGGAAGCTTTCCTATGTATGTATATCAGTTCAGGTTGCTACGATCTATACGAAGTAACCGCTCTTGAGCTAATGTCTGGAGCGAAAAGTGTACGTTCTTTTGAACATCCTGACGATATCCCAGAGATAAATCGAGCCCAGCTCTACTCAGCCCAAAATCTTACCCCATTTCGCCAGGAATGGCGCATTATCACGCCCAGTGGTAAAGTGAAATGGATTCAGGTGGCAGCGCTGCCAGAACAACAAGATGATGGTGCAGTTGTTTGGAACGGTGTCATTCTCGATATTAGTGATCGCAAACACGCTGAAGCTGAGCGACGAAAAAAGGCAGAGGAACTCGAAAGGGCTTCAAAAGAACTGCAACAAGCTCAAATTCAGCTTATTCAAAATGAAAAGATGTCTGCGTTAGGCAACCTTATTGCAGGTGTGGCACATGAAATTAATAATCCTGTCGGCTTTCTCAGTGGCAATATCCAACCCGCTTTAGACTATATTGAAGATCTCTTTGGGTTAGTGGATTTGTATCAACAAAAGTATCCTAATCCGGAAGCAGAAATTAAAAAGAAAATCCATACTATTGGGCTAGACTATATCCGTGAAGACTTACCCAAATTAGTTGGTTCAATGCTTGAAGGTATCAATCGCATTTATGATATTAGTAGTACCTTGAGAACCTTCTCTCGGAAAGATAGCGATCGCCCAGCCGCCACCAACATTCACGATGGCATCGACAGCACGATTCTTATCCTCAGACATCGCCTCAAAGCTTCGAGAAATCATCCGGAAATTCAAGTTATCAAAGAGTATGCTCTGCTTCCACCCGTAGAATGTTTTGCCGGACAACTAAATCAGGTATTTATGAACCTGCTAGCAAATGCTATTGATGCACTCGAAGAGTCAAATACCGGACGCTGTTTTGCAGATATTCAAGCTGATCCCAATTACATTACAATTACTACCAAAATTAGTGACGATAAACAACAGGTACTTATTAGTATTAAAGATAATGGTCCCGGAATGACAGAAGAAGTCCAACAAAAGATTTTTGATGACTTGTTTACTACTAAAACTGTTCGTAAAGGAACAGGATTAGGTTTGGCGATCGCTCAGAAAATTATTGTCGAAAAACATAAGGGAAATATTGAAGTCAATTCAAAAATAGGACAAGGAACACAGTTTACGATTACGATTCCTATTTCACATTCAAATTCGTACTTCAATCATTTATGACTTATCTGCCTAATTTTTTCTCCCTGAGTACGTTTTCAATATAAATTTTCTTACTTAAAAAAGATTGTTACTTCATTTTTTTATCTAATCAAAAAAATGCATATTATTTACAACTAAAGCTGCTGGAAGAATGAGCTTATGTGATAGCGAGCGCACAGCAAATTATAGTTTAACTACACTCTACTAATTGTTTTTCAACAATAGGACAGGGAACCGAATTTATAATTCACCTTCTTGCTTGACAGTATTGATCATTACCAGAATTGATATCGCTATTGTATCTTATGTATCTAAACCAAATTTTTCTGCAAAAATCTATATTTCTTAATATTGATGTAGTTATAAATATCAATCATTAGAGAGATGAAAAAGAGTATCAACCTTGTTATCCTTATGAAAAGATAAGTCTTAAGGAAACAGCATTATGCCGCCTCACTAGTACTCTAGAGCGTAAATAGAGCAACCATTTAAAATCCCTAAAAAGCAGATTCCATAATACTTTTGACTTTTGACTTTTGACTTCCGCCTTGCGGTACTAGCTTAAAGATTTTGAGAATTGTTTAAGTAAGAAATGCATTTAGGAAAAATATATCAGTTACCAGGTCAGTAGATATTAATTGGTAGGCTTGGGTAAGAAATTTAAATGAGCGATTTTGACAACGAGGTTTAAGTCTGAATATCGTTGACAAAATAACTGGAAAAAACAAGAAAATAGCAATATTGAGGAGTAAGTAAATTATGGCATACGTTGATAGACCAGGAGATAATATAGTTACTGAGCCTGTTGTTAATCAAGTCGTTGATTATCATGACCGTGTTCGCTGGGGTCCGATTATTTCTGGATTGTTGGTTGCACTCGCAACTCAATTAATTCTGAGTGCTTTATTTGGTGCAATTGGAGCAGGCAGTATTGAAGACTCAGGGAGGCCAAGAACAATAGCATCTAACGTTGCTAGTAACGTAGGAATTTGGTCAACAATTGGTCTATTAATTTCTCTATTTACTGGTGGCTGGGTGACAGCCCGTGCTTGTGGCCCAATGAACCGCAATACAGCTCTTCTTAACGGTGCGATTCTTTGGGCAACAACTCTGGCGTTAAGCTCTTGGCTATTAGCAAATGGTGTATCAGGTGCTTTTGGTGTCGCAGCTTCCAATGCCGGAGCCGTTTTCAACCAGGCACAACAGCAAGGTGCTACACTTCCACAGAATGCACCTAACGTAACTGCTCAACAAGCGCGTGAAATTGCTGCTAATGTACGCCAAGGATTATGGTGGTTTGTCATCGGTTCGTTACTGGGTTTACTCGCCTCAATGATTGGAGCCGTTACTGGCGTTCGCAATCACCGAGTCAATAGAACTGAAGCATACAGGGTTCAAAGATAATTCCTTTTCTGGTAATTATACACCCTCTAAAAAAGACCCCCGACTTCGTAAAAGTTGTCGGGGGTCTGGGTTTTTGTATTCTCACAAATTAAGTAAAACGGCTTTTTGAGTTTTTTTGCTCGCAACATACATATATGCATGGCTTTTATCCATTTCTCACTCAATGTGCCAATATTAATAACCAATGCTCCAGCAATACTCACCATATCTTCTACTTCTTCTATAGCATGAGCCATAACTGGTGAAACGCCTCATGCCAAAAGAGGATTAGCCATGTTATTCATCACAACGTAGTTGGTGATGTTATGAATTAAGGGAACAGAGTCGCGGATTTTTTGTATGTATTCCCAAATGATATGAGCATTAATATTCCTATCTGAACCGTATTTGTTCTAAAGTTGAACAAAAAAGCCTCTCATGTGAGAGGCTAAACTATGAATTTGTAAAACTCTTAACCAAAGAAATTAAGACCAGAGACAGCTAAAGCACCGGCTAATGCAGAAGCCGCTAAAGAGAGAAAAGCCGTGTTAAATAACCACCAAGCAGCACCCTTAACAGCTTTCTTAGTTTCCACTGCTTGAAGATTGGCTTGTTCTTTAATGGCAGACAGGCGTTTTTGTGTTTCTTTCTGAATCAGTTCGGCTCTTTGCAGCACACTATCTCGTGCCCCTTCAATTCTGTCGAGAATCTGATTTGCTTGTTCGGAGGAAACATCCTCACGAGAACTCATAATAGCAACCAGACTATCACGGTCGAATTTACCCAAGCGATCGCGTAAAGCGTCAAATCCACTTTGTGGATCGTCAAACAATTTGGCGAAGTCTTGCTGGATGCCTTCATAATTGAGTTCGGGACGATCTAAAGAGTTAAGATAGGTACGAACTTTTTCAAAAGCCCCATCAAGCACTGATTGCAATCTTTGTTGAATCTGCTGGTATTGTTCGACAACCGAGTTGCGAGCAGATTCTATTTGATCGACAATGCGGTTGGCTTCCTCTTCCGAGATATCCTCACGTCCGGATAACAAAGCGACAATTGTTGAGCGGTCAAATTGGGAGAGGCGATCGCTCAAAGAAGATACTCCAGCACGCGGAGAATTCAGCAACAATTGCAGATCGCGCTTGATACTATCTGGGTTGAGTTCTTCTTTATTCGTATTGCGCAGATAGCTTTCTAAACTATCTTTAAAGTCACCAACTTTTTCAGTCGTGCGCTTTGCCAAGCTTTGCGGCGCTTTCACAATGCTATTAATGCCTTGTTGCACGGAGTCAATCGCACGATTAACTTGCTCTTCGTTAACATCTTCCCGCCCAGAAAGCAGTTTGACCAAAGTTTCGCGATCCACTTGAGAGAGGCGATCGCGCAATGCACTAGCACCTTCAGCGGGATCTGCCAGTAACTTTTGTAAATCTTGCCCGATACTTTCGGGATTGAGTTCCTCCAAGTTCGTATTGCGGAGATACTCTGCAATAGTGCTAGTAGTTTTCTCGTATTGTTCTTTCGCCTTGGAAGCGACTTTTTGTGGGGCTTGCAAAACGCTATCCCTTACTGATAGCAGTTGGTCAATAGTTTGATTGACTTGCTCCTCACTCAAATCTTCCCGTTGACTCAGTAATTTTACTAAGGTATCTCTATCAAATTGTGACACTCTTTGACGCAAGACAGACAATCCTGCTTGCGGGTCATCTAGCAGTGTTTTGAAATCACGCTTGATCCCGTCCGGATTGAGTTCTTCTTTGTTGGTATTCCGCAAGTAGTCTTCAACCTTTTGCCGCAGTTCATCTGCTTTGGCTTTTGCTTGTTCTTGCAGTTCCTTAGCCTGATTCAAGAAATTATCGCGAGTATGCTCGAATTGACCAACAATATTATTAGCTTCCTCTTCGTTAATGTCTTCGCGTCCAGCAAGAAGCTTAACCAAAGTATCGCGGTCAATATCTGAAAAACGTTGGCTTAAATCTTCAAAACCAGCTTCCGGATCTTCCACTACCTTTGCAAAGTCCCGTTCAATCCCTTCTGGATTCAGTTCTTCTTTACCAGTGGAACGCAGGTAATCTTCAATTCTAGTGCGAAAACCTTGCGTCTTTTCCTGTCCTTCAGCCTGCTGCACAGTCTCTAACACTTCTGTGCGAATACTTTCCAACTGTTCGGCCAATTCCTGAATTTTCTCGTCGCTGATGTCTTCCCGTTGCTTGAGCAAATTGGTAAAGTACTCAGAGTCGATTTCCTCTAACTGCCGTCGGACATCTCCCGGATTTGCCTTTGCGTCATAGATGATGTCTTTGAATTCATCTTTAACTGTCAGGCTGTTGAAATGCCAAGGAAAAGAATTCTGTATGTATTCTTCTACATCTGCCTTGATGGTGTTGGATTGACTTGGCAAATTGTCACTCACAGAACTGCCTACAGATTTTGCTTGTTGTGAAGCTTTATCTTTAAGCTTCTGCAACTGCTCTGTAATTTTATCGACATCTACTTCCTGAACTTTGTCTCTAAGCTTTTGTAGCTGGGGTTTAATTTTCTCAATGTCTAACTCAGAGAAGTTAACTCTCTTCAAAACTGCTGGCAAAGCAGCACTTAAACCAACTTCTAAAGCCTGCTTCCCAATTCCACCACCGGGCTTGAGAATCCCTCCTCCAACTGCAGCGAGTTGAGAAATGCGATCGCCAAATTGTCCGGACTTTAGTTCTTCTGGAGTGGCAGAGTTGATTAAACTAACGACTTGATCTGTGGGATTTTCCCCACCCACAACTTGCTGCCAAGCACCTTCTAACTGATCGGCAACGCGATTGATATCTTCAGTAGAGAAGTCTGTGCGGCTGCCAACTAAATCGACAAAAGTCTGGCGATTAATGTTTTTCAGTAAATCGCTATCACCTAGAGATTGCAAATCTGCATCTTTCAAAAGCCGATCAAATTGAGAGCGAATTTCTTTTGAGTCTAGCTTTGGTAATTGTAAAGAAGCCAAAGAACTAGAGAGCGTATTTTTGATTTTATCTGGATCTATACCTTCCGTTAATTCGCGGCGAACAGCTGCTGTAATCTCTTCAGCAGTAGAAACCATTTGTTGTTTGGCAGCATTTGCTCCTATTGCAGCAGTTGCCGTACCCATCACACCTTGCAAACCAGAAGTCGCCGTGCTTACTAGCGTTCCCAGCAAAGAACCGACTGCTCTTGAACCAAGCCACACCACCAGCGAGAAGTACGTAGACCAAATGACGACACCAATGATTGCTCCTAAAAGTGTACTCTCAATCAAGCTCAGTTTTACTGCTAGAAAACAAGCACCGAATAAAGCAATCGTGGCAGTCATAAGTGCCCAAATCCCAACGGCACCCTCAACTTTACTAATTGTTTCTCCCAAGCCTCCTGATGATTCATTACTATTTGAGCCTGTTCCTAATGCGGAAACTCCGAGAGCTACATAGAGGTTTGTTAGCAGTATTTGAAAGGCAAATGCCATGACGACACCTGCAAGCAATGCCACAAAAAATTTAGGGCCAGAAAAAACAAGTGATGCTTCTTCTGGAGTTAAAAGTTCACCTCTTAGCGGAATTTGTGCTAATGCCAGTCTAGTAAATTCCCAAGTCATAAGTATTATCCTCTTACTAAGTAATTTGACGTAAAACACTGTTAAAGGTTCGTAGTGCTACAAAGACAGCGCAATTACGAACCTTTCAAGGTCATTAATGCTGGTGTTCCAAAACAATGTTCCTCGTGACTAACCACAAATGCAACCAGTAATTGCATTTGTGGTACTGTCCAATTCTATTGAATAGGTATACGTGCTTACTTGTGACCACCAAACCACTTAGATGCGATCGCTCCCAAAGCTGCACCGACAAGTGGGTTACTGAGGAACTTCATCATCCCCGGCTGTTCTGCCAACACTTCATGGAAGATGTCCGGATGGTTGTGATAGGTGAAAGACGCCAGTTTGCTGACATCATCAGCACTCATGTGATTGGGGTTGTGGCTCTGAAGACCTAACTGTTGTTCTAGATGACGTTCGTCCAAACCTCTTTGCTTTAAGTGCTTGAAGAAGGAACGTGCGACACTATCTCGTTCATTAGGCTTAATTTGAGCGATCGCCTTTTGAAGTTCTGGCTCCATTTGGCTTGGAGGTACACTTTCGTGATTGAAAGACTTACCAAACAAATGACGGCGTTCTTCATGCGTTGAGCGCTGGGCAAAATCATCAAAGTTTTGGTAGTCTTTTGCGGAATTGGCTGGGGCCTCATCAAGAGATTCCGTATTACCCTGAGCCAAATCGTTCATGATTTGACGTTTATATTGGTCGCTACTAGACATTTTTCCAATCTCCTTATACTATTCAAAAAGGTTTTATCATCAAACCAAGCAATTATTTATACTCAACTTGATTTGATTGCGTATCATATTGAGCTGTTAAAATCAGGTTTTTATCTGGTGCATACATCAAGACTGATAAGTCTTGATTGGGGAAGTTCTTATGAAAACCTTGAACTAACGATTTTGCTAATTGTTTGACTTCCGTTGGACGAACTTGAGGCGTAATTACCACACCTAACTTGTTGTTGTCACGCACATACGCATCTTGAACCATGCCGCTTGCTGTTCTTACAGCCCAATTAGCAAAATCTTCTCCGACTTTAGTGTTCCCGCGTTCTAACTGAGCATACTCCCCACTACGACTAATTCCTGGTGGTAATGAAGCTGGTGGTGTCGCTTGAACCGTCCCACTACAAGCAACAGTTGTTGCCAAAACTAAAACTAAGACAAGACTTGTCAAAAGTTGCCGAAAATATCTAAAAGTCTTCAATTTTACCTCCTTGCTTTCTTGCTACAAATGACTTTAATCAATTGGAAAAACATTTGAGCCATTCCCAATTAAAACTCATAATTATGAATTACGAATTAAGAATTATGCTCAAAACCTTAAACTAAATGCTGTTAGGTTTATTTATAACAGGACGACCATCAGTATTAACATCTAATTCTTCACGACGAATAGTCTCTTGAGCTTCAACAGTCTCTTGCTCTGTAACTTTCGTAACTCTGACTTCTTCGCGCACAAAAGCTTCTTTTCTAATATCTGGAACTTCTTCGTGAATTTCCATGCGTGCTACTTCGCCCTCACGGAAGTTAGCAACACCAGGAGCAACAGTTTGTCCTGCGTCTGTTGGAGTGACTCGCTCAATAATAACTCGTTCTTTGTCTAATGGAACAGCAACTCTTGCTGTATCAGTTTCAACATGCTTGCCGATCGTGACTTCTCCAGTTTTCTGACGCTGCTTGTTAGCGACCAACCGTTCCTCATAAAGTTTGAAGGTTTGATCTTCGTGATCGCTGACATCGTATAAATCTCGGTCTTGTTCGTAGTTATAGGTATCGCGATTATAAGTTGGTGAGGTGACATTTCCTACAGCCGTAGATGCTGCATCAAGAGGTCTTGTACGATGTACCCCACGCACTTGCTCTTCATAGTCGTAATCAAGTGGCATACCCTCTTTATATTCAGGTAAATTTTCCGCTTGCTCTTTTGTCATACTAACGAGAATTCGGTTAGCGCTAGAGTCAGTACGTGTACGACCAATAGGTAACAGTACTTTTTTTCCAAAAATCCACAAGCCTAAGTCAACGATTAAATAGCGAAACTTCCCTTGCTCATCTACCAAAATATCACTGACACTACCAATCTTTTCGCCATTTCCTTGGGAATGGACACTCATTCCTTTAATGTCTTCACCTTGAACAATAGTATGGTATTCAGCATCGAAATCACTTATTTTGTGTAGAGGCATGACTCTATTCCTTTTACTTCTTGTCTTCACTTTCGATGATATAAAGTTATTATTTATAAGTCCTCTTTCTCTAGAAGTATTTCAATAAATATGGTGTCTCTCCCCAATGATTATAGAGCTTTTCTTCACAAAAATAAACAAAAATACCTACAGATTGATGAGAAACCTGATGAAGTCTTATTTTCCTATATTTGATGAGAGCGAATAGCGATTTTGTGAGGTGGTTCTAGCAAGAAATGTAAAGCTTTCAAGGCAATTTATTAAAGTAATCGTTCAGCTTAACACATCATTTAATTTGATGGCTATATAGTTAGATCTGGTAATGGGTAATAGGAAGTAAAGAACAGTTACTAATACCCTTTTTCCCAATTACTCATGACCAATGGGACTGCGAATGATTTAAGATTGCTACATTTATGAGCAAACACTCAGATCTCAGCCAGTCGTCTACCTGAGGCACGCGACTTATAAGAGTAAGGTTTACAAAAAGACCACCTTGTAGCCCTTTTCTTCTTAGAAAGTGACAGGCAGTTGCTACAACGGGACGCTCCTCGCCTCAACCGTCTCTCACAGCGCAGGCTCCCAAACCCCAATACTCTCGTCTGTACTGGCGTTGGGGAACCCTCAAAACCGCAGTGGCTCCAATTGGCGCGAAATCTTACTTCTTTTAACGGTAGGATGAGTTTCATGTTATGACAATTGATATAAGAAAAAATATTTAAAGTAAAATACAATTAAGTGTTCGAGGAAATACACCAGAGACTTATCAGAAAAGTTGGAGGTAAATTAAGAATTATGGACGCTCAAGGGCAAAAGCAAGAATACACTACTAGCAATTTTCCTGATACACCAGAAGCATTAGAAAATTTAGAAGCACCGATCCAACCAATGCTACCACCTGCTCCTGAGACTGGTAATGTGGAACGAATAAGCAGACAAGTTTCTGAATTTTTGGCACAACTGCCGAATTACATCGCTAAGTTCGTTAACGAATACAAGCTGCCAGTAGTCAGCTTTGTCTTCTTATTGGCAATAATTATTACACTCCGCATCGTGCTGGCAGTTCTGCAAGCCTTCAGTGATATTCCCCTGATTAGACCAACTTTCGAGTTGATAGGATTTGGTTACGTAACCTGGTTTACTTTCCGCTATCTTCTTAAATCCTCAACTCGTCAAGAATTGGCTACAGAAATTAACTCTCTGAAAAAACAAATCTTGAAAGGAGATATTTCATAGTCTTTAAGAATTGTTCCTGTTCTTACGTTGGTTTCGCCTGAAGGAAACTAGTGAACGATCCACACTGAGAAGATCGGTATGTGTGGGTTGAGAGAAACCCTTGCCTCCTAACCGTTCAACCTTTTTTAGGAGGTTTCCCTGCATTACGTACATTCATAATTTTTCCGAGTACGTCAAACCAAAAGGGCGCACCCATTGCAATCGCAAAACCACTAACAATCCAACCGGGGATCGCTCGTACAAGTTTAGTCTGCGGGAAAACCCGGTGTTGAAGAGTTGTCCAACCAATTTGCTGTTCTAAATTAGCATTAGTCCAACCGATAGGAAGAGAAGTATCCTTTAATACCTGGTTAGCTTGATTTCTCAACTTATCTAAATCTGTATCTGATTTTTGACTATTTTGTATCAGGAATTGCTCTACATTAGAAATTATTGTGTCTCGCAGTTGTGAGTCTTTAGATAATCTATTGACTATATGAAAAGTATCTACGTTAGCAGTAACAGCAATAACAAAACCAATTAAAATAGTGACTCCCTTAGCATTGCGTTTATAGACACCAGAAGCGCGTTCCATAGAGTTGTTAAATACACTTTCAATTTCTTGCCTTAAGATGTTTATCCCTTCTTCTGAAGTTTTAGTTTTTGCTTGAGCACGCTTTGCCCAAACATTAAGGTTTTTTGTAACAGACGATGGTAAAATATTAATTAACTCTTGAAATTTCTGATAAGTTGCGCTATCTTTGTCTTTGATAGCAGATTCAATTTCTCTATAAACAGCACTACTTGTATTAATTGATTGGACAACTTCCTGGAGGCTTGGACGTAGACCTCCAAGCAATATTGCTCGATCAGCATCATCAAAAATATCTTTTCTTATAAATTTTAGCTGTCGTAAGGATTTAGCAAAGAATTCATCTTTAGGGAGATTACTCTCAAAGCTCTCTATATACTTGTCTAGACTTTTTGCCATGGAATTAATAGTTATCGGCAAAGTAGCTTTATTTTGTTGAAAGTCCCAAATAATTCTTTCAAACTCTTTATGCATTTCTGTAAAATCTTGATACATAGTATTAAAGAATTGAATAAATTCTGTGTTATCACTACCTCGCTCTTGTAATTTAAATAAAATATCTCTAATTTCAATTAATCGTTCATTTTCAAATTTTTCTAGCCTAAATTCAGTTAACTTTTGAATTAATATCGGAATTTGGAGTGTATCCATAAGAGTTGTTGCAAAAATATCTGCGGGAATATAAGATGGTCCAGTATGTTTTCTATTCCCAAAAATAGTTTCACTTCTTCTCGTTCCCGGTCGGGCTTTTTTACAGAAGCGATATATTGCCCCAACTATCCATGTAGCCCTACGAGGTAAAGTTTCAAAAAATCCTTTTGCCTGTTGATTAATACTTTGAATTAAGGGATTGTCATAAATTTGATTGGTAAGTTGGATAACTCGAGCTTCTTCTAATTTGTCAACATCACCGCCCAAAAGAATTTCAATAGATTTTCTTAAATGTTCTGCTCGCCATTGCAACACAGTCGAAATGAGTTCCTGAATTTCCGAGGCTAACAAACTCAAAATTAAGTAAATAAATATTAAGCTAAGCGCTACATTCAAGATAAATTGTATGTTCACTCTTTATATCTCTCCAACAATTAAATAAGAAGACGTAAGCGTGCACGATCGCAGTTTTTTCCTGAAGCTCATTAGTCATCAGTCACAAAGAACCAAGGACAAATCACTACCCTCACAAGTAATACCAATTTTAAAATGCGACAGAGGCATGACTCGTATTCGCACTCTTTAGGACAGAGGTCTTCAAATCCGTCTTGGAAAGTTTGCCCCGGCAGCAAACCCTTAGGGGAACTGTCCGTAAAATGCCTGGCTCCAAAATGGTATTAAGTGTGCGGTTTCATAGAGTACAAGTTTATCAGGTTTTGCACTCACAGCTTTCGCGCATGAAATATCAAAAAAGTCTCAAAAAATTATTGCTAAAATTAAAAGTTGTGAGTAAATTTGAAATTGGAGGGTTCTCAACAACCTTAGTACGTGTTGAAGGAAAAGCTACGATTCAAGTAAGCATTCAGCCGTCAGCCTACAGGACCCCGCGATAGATCGAATTGTGTCACCTATGTTTACAAAATTATTGTCATAGCTGGCGGCATTTCGGTACTTATAGTGAGTCCAGTTCTAAAGAAAGATCTCCTTCTTTCTTCTCCTTCAAAGACGCTGCGCGAAGGGGAAGGAGCGTTACAAGGTAGGGCTGAATGCTTACCAATTCAAAGCTAGAAAGCCTACAATTTCAGAAGGCAGCTATGCTGAGGGCAGCTATGAGTCACGGGAACCCACGCTTAAAAACGTGGGATTGAAATAAGGAGGCCACAAGTGCCCGCGCTACGCGTCTCGAAATACATTTTTCTTATTTTGGTGGGCTTTAAACCCACCCCGCATATGATTTGCGCGACAATTTACCTTCTGCCCTCTGCCTTGTCAGTAGCGGACACGCTGCGCGAACGTACTTCTGCCTTTCTTTTGTAAGCTTTTTCAATTTTGAATTTCTCTGTACGTGCAAATTCTAAGGGAGCGGCACCGATAGTTAACATATGGCAACATTCGAGACTCCAGCACGTCTCTATGTAATCGAATCAGCAATCAAAATGATTATCCGAGAATATGCAAGAAGGAAGCTTTACTTGGGGTCGTCTAGAAAAACAGTATCGCACAGCTGATAAACGGGTTGATGGAGTATGGGTTGTAGTGCTGCTATTAGCAGCAGTATTACTTTTTACCATAAACTTAGGGGAATTGGCACTGCGAGATTGGGATGAAGGCACTGTGGCACAGGTTGCCCGTGAAATTTGGGAGGCGCAAGCTGGTTCGTGGCATTGGCTTTACCCGACGCTGGGTGGGGAACCATATTATAACAAGCCGCCACTAATGCACCTACTTATTGCATGGACTTATTCTTTAGGAGGTGTGAATGAGTGGACAACACGCTTGCCAGGAGCAATCTTGACAGCTATTTCAGTACCTTTGCTGTATTGTCTAGCCAGAGAGATATTTCGCCAACGCAGTACTGCTGTTTATAGCGCCTTAGTTTACCTAACAATGCTGCCTGTAGTGCGTCATGGGCGGTTAGCAATGTTGGATGGAGCCTCCGTAAGTTTTTTTATCATAATGATGATATGTGTGTTGCGATCACGCCGTGACTTACGCTATTGCCTGGGTGTTGGCATCAGTCTGGGATTGATTTGCCTGACTAAAGGTATGTTAGGTTTATTATTGGGAGCGATCGCCCTCGTCTTTCTTTTTTGGGATACACCGCGATTGCTGACGAGTTGGTACATGTTAATCGGAATCCTCATTGGGAGTGCGCCTGTTGCGTTCTGGTATGGTGCCCAGTGGTTACACTACGGTTACACTTTTACAAACACGGGTTTAGTGGGTCAATCCCTTAGCCGGATTTGGAAACCTGTAGAGAATCATTCCGGACCACCTTGGTACTACCTCCTAGAGATTCTCAAGTATATATGGCCTTGGCTCCTTTTTTTACCACAAAGTTTATGGTTAACTTGGGAAAATCGCAATCTCGGCTGGGCAAAACTCGTGCTGGTGTGGAGTAGTCTTTATCTCGTTGCTATTTCCTTGATGAGTACCAAACTGCCCTGGTACGTTTTTCCGATTTACCCCAGCTTAGCTTTAACTTTTGGTCCCCAACTGGCAAAAATCGATGATTCCCCTTTACCCTCATCCTATCCCCGTTTTTGGGTAGCAAGTTTAGCTGTTATAGCTGTGGTGGCAATTGCGGGTAGTTTTTATTTTGGAGGTACAGCACATAAACCGGACTTACAACTCATTTTAGCAGCAGCTGCTGTGACAATGGCGATCGCTGCTATTTTGGCAGAGCGAGGCGATGGGCAATTCTTAAAAGTTCTATTTTGGGGAACTTATATTTCACTACTCCTATTAATGAAATCTAGCTACTGGGTTTGGGAATTAGGAGAAGCCTACCCAGTGAAACCAGTTGCCGAAATGATTCAACGGGGAACTGAGGCAAATGCAAAGATTTACACATCCTTTGCCTACCATCGTCCATCATTAGATTTTTACAGTCATCGCACTGTTATTTCTCCTTCTTCAACTCAACTGCAAGATCTTTGGCAGCATGAGAAACAATCATACTTCCTACTTGATAGATCTGCTCTCAAAAATCTTCAACACAAATCAATGAAACTCGTTGACCAAGTCTCTGATTGGATTTTAGTTACAAATAATACTAAATAGATACTGCTTTGTCGGGAGTGGTTAGTGGTTGCGGGTTAGAACTAACACCTAACAACCTACATCCAACAAGTGTACGGGCGGGTTTCACAATATTTTTTGTTTCTACACGACGAGTTATACAAATTAAACCCGCCCCTAATTCATTCTTCGACAAATTTTTCAGTTTTCGGTAGCATTTGTTGATCATTACTCGTGCTTTGCTGAGTCATAGCCATAGTACTCAATAAAATTGCACTTCCCAGAGCTAAAGCTATTACAGGACGCAGGAGGACAAAATCCCGGAGAATTCGAGATAAAGGCCTGCTTTGACGACGGAGTGTTGATGAAATCAAGATCTGTTTAAAAATAAACGGATCGCGGACGTAATGACCGCTTTTACATACCACGAGCCGTTCCTGGCAATACGGACAGGTGTATAAACCAACGTAAGTCTTGACTGGCTTTCGCCCAGTATTTTTTTGGCAAACTGGGCAAGTAACGTAATGATTATCAAAGGTGTGTGTACTCATCTACCCTGTCCGTTTAGTCCCTTTACTCGCTCTAACACAATATTTATACTGAATCCCAGATCAACATACGTGTAGATTCCCAGTATGGTCTGACATAAGCCATGAATTATACATTCAGTTGTTATGTTCCCACGACCTACCCGTATATTTCATCCTACAAAAATGGCTTAATGGCTGCAACACAAGTATAGCTAGATTTATATGAAGATAACTTATCTCCACTTCATAAAACTATTTGATCGTAACCGTTAACCAGAATTCATTCAAAGTCAGGAGTAAGGGCGTAAGGGTGTAGGAGACATTCAAATGATTGAATTTTACCTTGAACACCCTGCCCTTATCCGAACCGTATGAGGGTCTCACACTCAGCTGAGTTCTGTATTCTTTTCAATAGAGATTCATTACTATACTATTTGAGCATTATCCCTATGAAAATGTTAAGTGCTAGCAATTGTTTTTACAAAAACTTTATGAGAACGGCGATCCGAGGAGCGAGGCTCAGTGGGAGGAGGAGAGCTTTGAAAGATCACTTAAGAGTGATACGTAAAAATAAATACCCAGCAGTTCATTCTAGATCTCTCGTCGTAGTCGCGAAGTCTCGCTCTAGAGAGTACTCTCTAGAGCGGAGCTTCGCTTTGAAGTCTGCCGGGGGATCTTCCCAAGAGCGAGCTTTGCTTTGAAGTCTGCCGGGGAAAGCTTCCGCCCCCAAGACTTCGCGCTTGGGTTCCCCAATCAGTAGTGCTATTTATTTCTTGGTAATATGCGCCAATCAGGGGACGCATGAATCTATAAAAAACGGAGTTTACTGACGTAGACGAGATAAAAATTTTGCCCCCTTTTTTGATAAATTTGTCGGTAGCGTTACTAAGGCAATTGCTGTGGACATAAAATACCAGCCTTCTTACAACGAATATCTGTGTGTGCCGACAAATTAACCAACATTGGCTGGTATTTTATTTTTAAGGATTTCCCTAACTAGCGCTCGTCTGCCGGGGGAGGCTTACACCCGGCGTGAGCGAGTGCGTTTGGTATGAGCCTGCCTCATTTTTCTTGGGATCAAATTGTAACTCGGTTTTTTCCCTATTTTTTCCACGGGAGAGAAAAATGACTCCTAACTTTCAATTTATGTCTCCTTCCTTCCTGACGACACAAGTGCTGAGTGCTGCTCAAAGAAAGCTTGTCGGCTTGAAGCGCGATCGCTCACAATAAAAAGTAAGGCACAAAAATTTAAATTTTTTATTACATTTACTTCACTCTATGACTGTCCTACCTCCTACTAATTTCAGGAAGGTGACGGAGCGACGCAGTTTTTCCATTCCTTCTGCTTCTCTAACCCACCTCATTAACCAATTTCAACCATCACCAGAAACAGTCGTACTGTTTTTAGCCGTACTCATCGGCGGAAGCAGTGGTATGGGTGTCGTCACATTTCATTATTTGATCAATATCATTCACCATCTCTTGCTGGAAAATTTTATGGGCAAGATTGGTGTTTGGGGCGCTTGGACTTTAGCTTGTGTCCCCACTTTAGGCGGAGCGGTGGTGGGATTAATGCGCTGGCGTAGCCAAGACTTTGGTCCTGGACTTTCTTCTTTAATTGCTGCCTCCCAAGAAGGAGAGATCAAGCGACAACTACGACCGGTGACGAAAATGATCGCGGCATCAGTGTCCTTGGGCAGTGGTGCTTCTTTGGGCCCGGAGGGACCGAGTGTCGAAATTGGTGCCAGTTTAGGCGTTTTAATGTCTCAAGTAATACAAGTATCACAAGAACGACAGCGTTTGCTTTTAGGTGCTGGTGCTGCAGCTGGTTTAGCTGCTGGATTTAATGCCCCAATTGCCGGAGTATTTTTTGCCCTAGAGGTGGTGCTGGGAGCAACATCCTTTGCCACTTCAGCCGTCAGTGTCGTGCTTCTAGCTGCAGTAGTCGCATCACTAATTGCTCAAATTGGTTTGGGAGCACAGCCGGCTTTTACCTTACCTGTTTATCAAGTCCGCAGTCCTCTAGAATTACCGCTTTATCTTGGCTTAGGTTTGGGAGCCAGTCTGGTTTCTCTAACATATACCCAAGCACTACGTCTGGTAAAAGCTTGCTTTGATGGGCAGGTACCGCCTTTGCAATGGCTGGGACGCATACCGAAACCAATTCACCCCATTATTGGCGGTGTCATTATCGGCACCACAGCTTTACACTTTCCACAAATTATGGGGATCGGTTATGAAACTGTGGAAGCAATGCTTCAGGATGTGAAGTTTCCACTCCAAATTTTAGTTATGCTGCTCTTTGTCAAGCTAGTGATGACAGCAATTAGTTCTGGCAGTGGTTTTGTTGGTGGTGTATTTGCACCAGCAATGTTTTTAGGTGCTTCTTTCGGATCTGTTTATGCTAAAGTCCTTGCTCAATTAATTCCAGGAATCAGCGATTATATGGCAGCAGCGCCTGCGTATGCAATGGTGGGAATGGCAGCTATGCTGGCAGCAAGTGTTAGAGCTCCATTAACAGCAATTTTATTGCTGTTTGAATTAACACGAGACTACCGTATTGTCTTACCTTTGATGGCAGCAGTTGGTTTAAGCGTTTGGCTGGTAGAACTGTTAAAGCCGACTTCCAATTCTAACTCGAATTTAAATCAGATTGGTCTTGCTGAGTTGAAAGACGAGCAGGCAGATATTATGAGCCAAATTTTAGTAGAAGATGCCATGTCTACTTGTCCGAAAAAGCTGTTAGCAACAATGAAAGTGTTAGAGGCTGCTTTAGAAATGACAGAAAATCGCACGCGTCACGCTTTAGTCATTGATGAAGCAGGGCGATTGGTTGGTATTCTTTCTCTAGAAGATATCAACCGCACCCTTTCGATGAGTCAAAATTACTCAACACCAACTGAAATTTCGGCTAATTTTCATCAAACACTCATTAATATATGTACTACTGAAATTCTCTATGCCTATAGAGATGAACCCTTATCTGAAGCTTTCAAGCGGATGGCTAGTAGAGGTTTACAACAATTACCTGTTGTAACGCGAGATAACCATGAGAGCATTTTAGGTTTATTGCAACGCGAGCAAATTGCCTTAACCTGCAACGTAGCAGTTACCCGTGAGGCACTCCGCCACTATTTACCCATTGCCCTCAAAACAGATGCTCTCTTAACTTCTAACAGTTAAGAGTAAGGAGTAGGGGCTTTCCTTGACCAATTGATTTTGGCTCTGGTTAAGTTATCTGGTAAAACCTGCCTGTACAGGAGTTAGGAGTGACAAACTGAAACAAAAGAGCCAACGGCTAAATTTTCAGCATTTAGCCGTTAATCATCAGCTATCAGCATACATTACTCGTGTGAATAGCCATATGTCTGAAGGTTTATATTCCTCACCTTCTTACAACACGACTACTCGACTGCCGATAGCTGAATGCTTAACCTAAATTAACTTTTTAAGCTGTCGCTTCCATCGGTTCCATACCGTCTTTCTCCTCTGAGTCTACTTGCCTAAGACGAATGTGCTTTTTGCCCAAAGTAATTATAAACTCATCGCCAGGAAGAAGATTCATCTGTTTAGTATAAGCTGAACCTATGAGTAAATTCCCATTGGACTGCACGCTAATTCTATAACTAGCACTGCGTCCGCCACGCCCGTTTGCACTAGGAGCACTGTCTAACTGAATGCCTTCAGCATCAATCAGGGCATTCAAGAATTTCATCATGTTAACGCGCTCTATACCATTTTTCGTAACGGTATAGTAGCCGCACTTTTTAGCTTTTTCTTCCTTGCTAAGGCTTTCTAGCTCTTTGACATGTTTGAGTAGATCTTCACCGACAAGGGGGTCAATTTTTTTCTGTTTAGCCATCAACTTAGATCAAAAACGAATGATTGAATCGATTTTATTTTAACTGAGGTTGAGCTAATGCGATCGCCATCATTTATTTTTTTCTGTCAGTTTAGCCAAATATATTGCAGCGAAGCTCATGGGAATTATTATAGGATGACCAATATTGCTAATCAAAGCATGAACTTTTAAAGAAAGTGGGCAATTATGATAACTATAATTTGTCAATGACTGCTACACTGTATTTGTTTCGCTTTCCGTTCGGCAGGTCTCAAAAATTTGTCTGCTTACCTGAGTTAGATCATCGATACATAGCATCATAAGCAAAACCAAACCGAAGTCGTTATCAGAAGAATGCATAACTCAGAATACACAAGACAGGGGGCAAGACAAGTGAGGGGTATAAACCCTCCACCAATTAAATCTAAGTTGTGTGTTCTCTCTTAATCCTCGAGTGAAAATAAGTTGTTCACTCTTTTACCTTTAACAGAACAGTATTGACTTGCCACCTAGTTATACATAATCTCTCTAAATTCTGACTCATAAGTGAGAGTTTTCTTGCTTACTTTAAGCTAACGCTTAGAAGTAGAGGGTCAACCAAAGATGGTTAACGTCTGGACAAATGATAAAGGACAAAGAAACGCGAAAATGAAGTTAACGACCAGAGGACATTATAGTGTCAAAGCTTTGCTCGATTTGAGCTTACAACCGGAGTACGGTCCTGCATCTACCAGAGCGATCGCTACTCGCCAAAATATTCCTGCGCCTTATCTAGAAAAACTCCTCATCGAAATGCGTCGTGCGGGGTTAGTCAAATCAATTCGCGGCAGCATCGGTGGATACCAACTGGCACGATCACCTGTAAAAATTTCTGTAGGAGAAATTTTAGAAGCAGTGGGTGAAACTATTGAACCTTTACCCCATCACCAAACAAAACCCATACAAACTGAAGACTGGGTAACATTTAGCCTTTGGAAGAGGCTGCACCAAAAACTGAAAGAAGCTTTATACAGTATTACTTTAGCAGACCTTTATTACGATGCTCGTAGTTGGCAAGCCTCTCTTGGAGAAGAAGCCAGTTTTATTGTTTAACAAACTGATAACATATTGGATTTGGCAAAAAGTGGGCGGTGTGCCAGGCCTTGCCAGTAAGAGTGCAACGCTCTTCATTTCGCGCTCCTGCTTCCTTTCTCAGAATTTCGGAGGGAAGCCATTGCAGTGGGAACGGACGTTGTAGTACGACAACGGAGCTTTGAGAGCTCCGCTTTTATCTTGCATTCTGTACCGAGCGCTCTTGTGCTTCGTGTTGCTTAGGCACTTACCAGTAAATAAATATCCCCCCGTAGGTCAGAATATTGGGCGAAGCGAGCCTACTGTGAATATAAATGTCCGGCAGACTTCGCGACTACGACTCTCGTTCTAGTTTGACTGCGGTTGTTATTTTTATGGATCTCCCTTAAGAGCGCTGGCTCCCAAGAAACACAGAAGCACAAAATTCATGACCTAAAATGGTATGACTGATGACTAATAGCATTTATGTTTTAATTTTGGCGGCCACTTTAGATTATTTGATTGGCGATCCGAGGGGTTGGCTTCATCCAGTGCAAGTTATGGGGTGGGTAATTACTCGCTTTAGCAAATTCGCTCTCTTCTACTGTCAGAATTCTCTGAGGCAGCGCATAGCTGGAATTGCTCTAGGGGTTATCCTGATATTTGGTAGCGGGCTTGTGGGTTGGTTGATAATTCAAAGTGCTAAACTATTGCATCCACTGTTAGGAATTGCTACAGAAAGTATTCTTTTAGCCAGTTGTTTTGCTCTAAAAAGTTTAAGACAGGCAGCCGAAACAGTTTTACAACCTTTAACAGCAAGACAGCTTAGTAATGCTCGTTCTATTTTAAGTCATTACGTTGGTCGAGATACACAAAATTTAACCGAACCAGAAATTTTGCGAGCCATTTTAGAAACGGTCACAGAAAATGCCACAGATGGAGTCATGGCTCCGCTTTTCTATGCAATTGTTGGTGCTTTTGTGCCGCAAATCGGTCCAACTCCTTTAGCTTTGGCATACAAAGCCAGCAGTACGCTTGATTCTATGGTAGGTTATCGAGTCAGTCCCTACACTTATATAGGATGGTTTAGTGCCAGATTGGAAGATTGCTTGACTTGGTTACCCTGTCGGTTCACAGTCATGACTCTATCACTTGTATCGGGTAAACCAAAGTATATTTGGCAGATTTGTCAGCGAGATGCCGTTGCCGATCCCAGTCCCAATTCTGGTTGGAGTGAATGCGCCTATGCTGCTATTTTAGGTGTGCAAATGGGCGGGACGAACTGGTATGGCGGAGTCGCCAAACACAAACCTTTATTAGGAGATGCAATTCATCCGATCGCAGCAAATTCCATCCAGAGTGCTTTGCAACTGACTCGATACTGCTTTTTGCTTTGGGTGGGGGGAGCGATCACCCTACTCCTAATATCCTTAAAAAGGTAATGATGAAGATAGGGAATTGGGAAAAATAGGAGTAGGAGCTTTTATTGTTAACTCCTACCTCATAACTCATCACTCATTACTTAAGGGGTGTCGCTTTATGAATCTATCAGTCAAGGTGGTTGAGATTCTCTCAGCTGAGGAACTTCGTCGTACTGTGACTCGTCTCGCCTCTGAGATAGTGGAAAGGACGCGAGATCTGTCCCAACTGGTACTTATCGGTATTTATTCTCGAGGTGTGCCGTTAGCCCAGTTGTTAGCGGATCAGATTGAGGTACTTGAAGATGTACCTGTGGCGGTGGGAGCATTAGACATCACATTCTATCGAGACGATCTCGACCAGATTGGGTTGCGGACTCCTTTAAAAACTGACATCCCTTTTGACTTAACGGGGAAAACAGTTATTCTCGTAGATGATGTCATTTTTAAAGGACGGACAATTCGCGCCGCTTTGAATGCGTTGAATGAGTACGGTAGACCTGAGGTTATTCGTTTAGCCGTGCTGGTAGACAGGGGTCATCGTGAAGTACCTATTCACCCTGATTTTTTCGGTAAGCATCTCCCCACAAATACTGAAGAGATTGTCAAAGTTTACTTACTCCCTTGGGATGGACGAGATGCAGTGGAATTGCTCGGAGATTGAAGTCTTGAACGTTGAGCGTTGAGTGTCAACGTACTCATCTCTCGACTTCAGTCGAGAGATGAGCTTAAAGATTTTTGATTGTGTCCTATCTTATAAAGAAGTAACCATATCCTTAATATAATGTATAACAGCATCTGCTGTAGTCAGATTAGTTGCGACTAAAATTTGGTTGATGTTACACAATCTCAATAACGCTTCCTCGTTTGCCTGGTTCGACGCAGGTGCCAAAAAATCTTTCAACAAAATGACTGCTAGGACATCTCCTGTGCCAATTAATGAAGCCACTGCTTGATACCCTCCAACTGGTACTGACGGTGTCTTCTGACTAGTCGTTAAACGGGTTTGTTGTGACAAGGTTTCACTAATTGAAGGCGTCGCGATCGTCAGGCACTTTAATAAAAACTCTTGATGTTGAGTAACAAACTGTACAAGCTCTGATTTCTTACTATCATGTGTCATTAGTGCAATGTATTTTTTGCCAATAATCTCAAAAGCCTTATTTACGGTTTCAGGAGTTTGAGCCATTACCTCAGACACTTCTGCTTCGTTAGAAGCTTGAGTCATGTCTTGAGACACTTCTTCTGGTGTTTGAGTCACTGATTCAGGAGATTTCATAGTTGTTTGAGAAACTGTGTCAGTGATAGGTTGATCTGTGTGTGGAACCTCATCCAAAATTGCTGGGCTGACTTCAACAACTTCTGTGGAGAATGTAGTTGTCTCAGGAATTACTGTACTTGCCTCAATTTCTTCCAAGACTTCGTTGATATCTAAGGGAGTGTGGGTATTATTTTCTGAAGCTTGCACTTCCTTTGAATGAAGTGCCTCTTCTGTTTGTGCACTAATTTCTTCAGTTTCTACGAATTCTGGTATTTGAATAAGAGTCACTTCATCGTGAATTACGCTTGCCTCTTGTGAGTGAGTGTCAGAGGGAACTGGAGTGTCAATTTCTCTTGTTTCTATTTGATCTAAGGAGGCGATCTCTTCAGGTGTGAGAGTGTTTTCCTCTCTTGCAACTTGTTGTGGTAGCTGAATCACTGTCACTTCATCGTGAATTACGCTTGCCTCTTGTGAGTGAGTGTCAGAGGGAACTGGAGTGT
>CALMVQ010000110.1:99632-113147 GCA_937873135.1 uncultured Scytonema sp.
AGGAGGCGATCTCTTCAGGTGTGAGAGTGTTTTCCTCTCTTGCAACTTGTTGTGGAACAGTTACCTCTCCTTGAATCATAGTTGCCTCAGATTCGTTAGTGTTAGAGGGAATTTCACTATCAATTTCTCTTGTTTCTACAACTTCGGTTTCGGCAATCGCGGATGGTGTTGAAGTATTTGCCTCTGTGGCAACTTCTTCTGGCAGTTGAATAATAGTTACCTCTCCTTGAATCACCGTTGGCTCAGATTCATAGATGTCAGAGAGACGAGGAGTGTCAACTTCTGGGGCTTTTACAACTTCGGTTTCGGCAATCGCGGATGGTGTTTGAGGATTTATTTCTGAGCCTATAGCTTCTTTTGGAGTCTGAATAATAGTTAAGTCAGGACTTTGATTTAATTCTTCATCTACTGGAATCAACTGTTCAGATTCATTAGTCACTACGGGTGGTGTTGGAACTTCGCTGACTGGTTCTAAATGTTGCTCGGCAGGTGTTGGAACTTCGCTGACTGGTTCTAAATGTTGCTCAGCGGGTGTTGGGACTTCGCTGACTGGTTCTGAATATTGATTGGTTATTACAGGAGGATCGACTTTTAGAGAAGCTCGTCGCCAATCTGCATTGAATACTGTTACTGGCATTGCCTCAGGTTCCTCACCTATTTCTTCAATGACAAGAAGGAATTCTCCAATGCGAATAACGTCTCTAGATTTCAGTTGGTAAACCTGATTGATCTCAGCAAGTTTATCATTAACCAGAGAACCATTCACACTACCAAGATCGCAGTAGTAGTAGTTTCCATTTTGAACGAAGAACTTGCCATGCATGCGGCTTACATCAGAACTGTCTAAGATTAAACCAGATTGAGGAGATCGACCCACTATGTACTCGTTATTTACACTAGTTACTAGGTCAAGGTTAATTTCGTTTATTTTACCTAATGTTTTTGCCTTAAGAACTTTTACTTTGATCATATAAATCTCACTTCTTATTTTTTTCAAATTGATAGTATGTTGTGTAACCATTTAACATGTATAGTCCTGATAGCTACAGCTAATTGCTTACTAACAGACTAACCACTTAACTGCTGATTGATCTTATTAATTTCTGCTACCCAGCGCTGACGAGTAGTGTGTTCTAAACTCAGAATATCATCTTGAGACCAGTGAAAGTGGAAAGCAATAAAAGCTACCTCCTCATATAACTTATTTAAGGGGTAGCTTGAGGCTCCCCCGCAAGTTCTAGCTCCACAGCAAATTGTGTATTACAATGAGGGCATTGAGTCGGGATATGTGCATTTCCTTGTTGATTAACACGATTATAAAATTCTCTGAGATAGGCAATGTCGCGGATAACAAGCCCTTCCAATAAATCCGGACTTACATAATTTAGACTGCCCAAGCGAGCGATCGCTAGTGAAAGCATTACTAAAAAACCATAAGCCGGATTGTCCCGAACGCCGGGATGTTTTTGAACCAAAATTTCATCTTTTGCCGTAGCCAAACGCATGATTCCCTGACGATGCAAGCGATTTTGGGCATCTACAAGACCAATCGGAAGGGTAAAGGCAAATTCAGTAGTCAGAGTATCTTTGCGGCGCATAGTTCAGAAGAATAACCTTCAAGCGGTTCAGGAGAGTTGACAGTATTTTCTTGCACAGTCCTTTCGTTCTCCAATCCATTAATCCGACGGTAAAAGTCTTGAAGATAACTGACATCCTGAGCAAAAAAGTTTTCCACAATCATGGGACTCAGTTCAGACAAAGCACCAAGATGGGTAATGACGCGAGATAAGATAATAATTGTTGCATAGGCAGGATTAGACTTAACACGAGGATCGCGCATAGGTGCAATCTCATCTATAGCTGTTGATAGCCGCATTACACCCTTGCGATGAATGTTGCCATCAGGGTCAAGATACCCCTTTGGTAGTGTAAATTCAAACTCTGTCTGAAACATAATCTTATTATGCCTTTACGCGCTTAAATTCCTCGAAGGCGATTTCTAACTCTTCAATCGCAAAGTCAGTACTACTGGCATTGACATCAGCAACTTTGTAACTAGTGGGCCAAGCGCCGTCTAATTGATACTTAGCATTCACTTTTCTAGCATTATTGCAGATATTTAAGGAAATTGCCTGACGTTGCTCTTTCCATTTCCCCTGTTGAACCTTTTGGAACCAGTCCCAAAGTACCATCGAGGAAGTCATTCCTCTACGGAGAGTAATATTACCGCTTTGATCGTTTCCGGGAAGCTTGGTTCTCACCACACGACCTTTGTTTTGTTTACTGCCCCATATTTGAGGAGTAACTTCACAAATTTCAATCACAGGCTGAGTGCGTTGAAATCCCTGACACTCAAGAAAGATACCATCGATATTATTATTCGATCCGTCTAGCGTCAGTTCTATATAGAAACTATTAGCTGTAAGAAATTCAAAATCAGTTGCCACCACTATCTATCACTCTCTATTAGATTGGAAATTGGGAATTGCTAATTGCTAGAGCGCCATTAGCAATTCCCCCCCAGATCATGAAGGCTTCAATTTCATGCTGGTGCAGGTTATTTTTATGACTTCAGTCAAATAGTCTTGTCCATCAGAACTCGCCGTTGCTAATGAATAACTTGTAGGGTAAGCATCGGTAAGGTTTATTGCTAATGCCTGTGAATTCGACTCATCATAGTAGCGTATACTTACTTCTTTAACATTGCTTTTCCACTGACCTTGGTTGTTGGACTTGTCATACCAGTCAAACATGTCTGTTTTTTTACTCTCTGCAACAACCGTAAGCGTCAGTTCGGTAGCGCTTTGTTGAACAGTGGGCTTCTGAACAAAGGTTGGTGTACCAGGTTTACCTTGGCTACTCATACCTGCATTATAAGGAGTCGCAGGTGTTTCCACAGCAACAGTATCAACTTCCTTGATATATCTGTCTCCACCACCGATGTCAACCTTAAACCTACAATTACCTAAAACGTTTGGCGTTCCTGGCATATTTAGTCTCCTAAAAAATCAATGATTGTGAATAAGTTGGACTTTAAATTTAGTCAGCTATCAGCAGTTAGCAAAAAGCTGATAGCTTTCCAGTCTTATGCAGCTGTTGCACCATCCTCTTCAGGACCATTCCATTGACCGATACGGAAAATGACAAATTCAGCCGGTCGGACTGGGCAAACACCCACTTCAATATACAAACGACCTAAAATTCTAGTTTCTGGAGGGTTTAGCTCCTCATCACATTTGACATAGAAAGCTTGATCAGGTGTAGCTCCAAACAAACCACCCTCACGCCAAATGCGCTCTAAGAAGTTACTCACAGTACGCGTAACACGAGACCATGTCTCTTCATCATTAGGTTCAAAAACCACCCATTGCGTACCTAATTCTAGGGATTTTTCAATGTAGCTAATTAGCCTGCGCACGCTAATATAACGCCACTCGGTTACGTCTGGCTCGACTAAAGTTCTTGCGCCCCAGATACGGATTCCGCGATTGGGGAAGCTGCGAATACAGTTAATGCCAAGAGGGTTCAAAAGCTCTTGTTCGCGGAAATTAGTGTCATAAGCTAGACCAATGACACCTCTGGGAACTTCATTTGCAGGCGCTTTGTAAACTCCTCGCGTTTCGTCAGTACGACCCCAAACGCCCATCATATAACCGGAAGGAGGCACAAGCAGTGGTCTGCCACTGTTGCGAGGGTTGGGAACTTTGACCCAAGGATAGTACAGCGCGGCAAACATGGAACGACGGTTAAACTGACTCAGCCACTCCACGACCTCTTGGGGTTTGGTACGATCTGGTGGTGGGTCAAGTACGACCATGCGATTAGGTGGATTGGGAATATCTCCACTAGCGGAACCTTCACACATGCTGACCATCAGTTCCATAATCCCGTGGACTTGGTCCAAGTTCATCAGCCCTGCCTCATAAACCCGCATGAGATCGGGACAGGAAACCATGGTGATTTCATCAATTTCAAAAAGTCCACGCACCCCCGTGCGATCATCACGTACCCCCTCGACTTCCGAAGCAAAGCGATCAGGTGAGGATGGGGCAATTGGAGGAGCTAATTCATACCGACCATTAACTGGGCGACGAGCCAAGGGTTGTCCAGTTTGAACGACTTCACCTATAGTGACATACATAGAATTTCGTAATGCTGTCACTGCATAGGTTGCCACTTGACCATTCACCTCAGGGTTCATGGTTAGGTTTTCATATTGCTCGAGAATTTCCTCATTCCGAAGAATCTGCAATGTGAAATACTCACCTGTATTTGGAGGGGGTTCTCCTTCCGTGCCTTCAGGTTGGGGACGAGGCGAACTGTCACTAATCAAGATATTGAGCGATCCACCAGCTGCCTGTTCGGGACGGAGAGCGAGGGTCAGGGATCTACGATTCCCACGACTGGTCAGTCGTACGGTGGCAGGTTCTGGTGTTGCAGGTTTAGCTGCTGCAGGTAATTGAGTGCCAATACTGACGATCCAGCAGCGACCACCACCATTCAGAAAAAAGCCATTAACAGTATGGGGTAAATAGGCGTCGAAGTCTGTAAAGCCATCGGATTGCGGACGGGCAAAGTATTTTAGATACTGCGTCCAATTGGTTACCAACATGGGCTTAAATGTTTCAGCCCCACCACGTACATCCTCTGTAAAACCAACAAACCCAGCAACCGCCGTGCTGATACCCTCAATCGGTCGGTTACCCCGGTTAATCTCTTCAACGTAGACTCCAGGAGCAAAGTAATCAAGTCTAGCCATGTAATTTTCTCAGAATTAGGACAAGAATAGACTTCAAAAAAGCACTTTTGTTCAAGCTGTCATTAGTCCTCTGTTCACAGTCATTTTTAAATAGACATGGAGAGAAAATAAATTATAATCCTTCGTCCAGACGCGACATGTCGCATCTCTACATAATTTTCACGCCAAAGTCTAATACAAATGACCAATGACAAATGATAAAAGACGACCTTGATGAGTAAATGTGCAATTTAAAAGCAATGCCAACTTAGTTCTCAGGCGAAAGTAATACTTCTTTAAAAGTGTAAGTGTTGCCATCCACCAGTACGTTGCAGTTCTGGGGTAAATAACCTAAACAGTTCAGTGTTAAAACATAGTTTCCCAAGCGAAGATTGTCAAAAAAGAACAGCCCCTCTTGGTTACTTATGGCTGACTTTTCAGTTCCCATTACGGCTACTTTTGTTTGAGCAAGCGGTTGGCTTGTCACTGCGCTTTTGACAATGCCTGCGACTGATACTCGCTGAGTCATCATCACCTCACCGTTGTTATTTTTTTGCCTTTGGTTGTAAAGACTCATAACTCGCTCCCAAACTAGAGGCAATGAGGTAATTTCAGATTCTAAGGGTGCCGTTACTGTTATGTATACGGCTGGACGCAAAGGGATACTAAGAGAACTCCATAGAGATCCCATCTCAACAGATGGGTTTACGGCAACCGTCATGGGCAAATTGCCATAATTGCGTAGTTCGGGAGCTAAAAACTCCTCCCGCAAGGAGCGATGGCGCAGCAGCAAGCTTAACGCTTCGTTCAAAAGGTGGTACTCTCCTAAAGCTGTGCGATCCCAAGCGGTTAACATTAGAGATACATCAAGCCAAGTGAGTGGCGAACTTACACGAGCAGTTTGCAACCCTCCTTCTGAAAAATTTCGCTCCCTCTGTCTACCAGCTTGTTGTAACTGCTTAGACTGACGAATGTCATACAGATACAAATTTAGAAGCGGACCAATATTTCCGTCCCTTCTACTGCCGGGAAGACTAAAGTCAATTTGCTCCATACTGGTGAGGGAGGTTCCCCCAGCCAGAATTTCTGCCAGGGTTTGAAGAAGGGAGATAAGCATGGAACAACTAGATTATCTATTTGCTTCTAGATTAAAGGCAAAAGGTGAGGAACGTTAATTAGACTTTTGTCGAAATTTATAGCAATCGGAGCTTTCCCTCATGAAGATCGCGTTATGACTATTGAGCGTTGAGTGTCAACTGTTAAAAATTATGCTACTTTTGACACACAAGACTCGCGTTAAAGAGGGTTTGTGTTATGAAACGGTTGTTTACTTTTACTGTAATCGTTTTTCTCTTGTTTAATTTTGCTACCCACATCAATGTTGGTCTGACGAGCTCTATCAATTCAGATAATTGTAATACAGCTTTGAAAAAGGGAGAGGGCTGTTTTGATTACAAGATTAAAGATCTTAATTTCTCTATTCCTGTTTACTATTACTTACCTAATGAACCCAATCAATTAGATCCTAATACTAAAGTCGTATTCGCATTACATGGCGAACATCGAAATGCTCAAGATTATCGAAATGAATGGCAAAATATCTACGCTGACAACAAAAATTTTATTCTACTTGCACCAAAGTTCGATCAAAAGCGGTTTCCAAAAGCCGCCGGGTATAATCTAGGCAACATGTTTACAGAAGATCTAACTACACTAAATCCTCAAAATCAGTGGGTATTTACTCAAATTGAAAGTCTTTTTGACTTTGTAAAAAAAAGTACTAAAGTTAAAGCAGTTAATTACTATCTCTATGGACATTCTGCTGGTGCGCAGTTTGTACACCGAATGTTAATATTCATGCCCCATTCACGTATTAAAAAAGCTGTTGCCGCAGAAGCCGATTCATACACAGTACCTAGTTATCATACCGAGTATCCTTGTAGTCTTAAGAAAAAAACTGGTGATAAACTACCACCTTTAGATTTAAGAACAACATTTAGGATACCGATGACAATAGAGATAGGCACAGTGGACAATAAAGATTCTGCAGATAGCTTTGGCTGCGGTAAGCAAGAAGAAGTTTCTAATAATTCGTCAGAACAAAGCTCTAATGAGCATTTTATTCATGGCGAATATTTCTTCTCTCATGCACAAAATATCGCTAAGAATATGAACGAAGATTTCCAATGGACTCTCAAAAAAGTCGTCACCCAATCTCATGAAGATCCAATGTTTGTGTCTTGTGCCGCTTTGGAGTTTTTTCCTGAATTAAAGGGGGTTACTTGTCAATCTGAACCTTAAGCGAGTCGTCTTACCAATAATCTCATGTCCGTTTAAATAGTCATAATTCCCGGAGATACTGAACCCAACCACGCTCCTTGCTACAACAACGGGAGGTATATTCGCATCCCTACTTAACTGACGTTGATTGTATCCAATTTGCCATGTCTGGGGTTGTTTTGTTGATGAGTTTGCCATTGAGTATAAGCAAATATCCCACCAATGATAGTAAGACTAATGGCAATGACTATCCCAATCAGCAACCGATAGGGAGGAAGAGTTCGAGATACCTGCCGTGAGGGGGAACCCTGCATAATCGTCTCTTCCGGCACGACAGGTTGGGAGGAGGGAGAACCCTGCATAATTGTCGCCTCTGGCACGGCAGGTTGGGAGGAGGGGGAACCCTGCATAATCGTTGCCTCTGGCACGGCAGGTTGGGAGGAGGGGGAACCCTGCATAATCGTTGCTTCTGGCACATCTGGTGGCAAGAGTGGACTCTGTGCGATCGCCGTCGCCGCAGGAACAAGTGGTCGGTAAACTGTCTTGTCAAAAGAACCAGAACTATTTTGACTGAGTTCTTGAGGAGTCATAGCAGCTTGTAAAGCCTGCTTTAACTCGTCTACGGAGGCAAAGCGTTGTGAAGGTGCTTTTTGTAGACAACGCATCACAACCACCTCAAGTTCGGGTGGCAGTTCGGATAAACCGGGTTGCGATCGCAGTGATTGTGCTGGTTTAGAATTATGAGCTATTGCCCAGGATATTTCACTTATTTTGCGTGTATTGAGACCCAGTCCAAACGGGTCCGTACCTGAAAGCATTTCGTAAAGAATAATACCCAAGCTATAGATATCTGCGCGTCCATCTATGTTTGTTTCAACTTCCAACTGTTCAGGAGAAGCATAGTGACAGGTGCCCAGGAAGGTATTTGTCAATTTAGTCCGATCTATAGTATCTTCATGGATTTTAGCAATACCAAAGTCTAAAATTTTCACCAGTTCGCCCAAAGCAGTGGATACCAAAAAGATGTTGTCTGGCTTTAAGTTACGGTGGATGACTTTGATATGAACACTCTTCGTTGCACCTTCCTGCCACAAAGTCACGCCTTGATGAGCGTGATACAGTCCATCACACACTTGCGTGATAATACTGACAGAGCGCTGCACGGACAACCGCCCCTCACTCTCTAGCAGTTGCCCGAGACTCTGCCCGCGCAGATACTCCATCACATAGAATGGGTACCCTTCCGCACTGATTCCATAGTCGCTGACTTGAACAATATGGTCATTTTTCAGTGCTGCCGACACTGTCACCTCTCGTTCAAAACGCTTTTTGAGTTCTTCTGAAGTCACCAAAGTGTCCTTAAGCAACTTTAAGGCAACTTGCTGACCGAGTAGGGTATCCATTGCCAGGAAAACGTCTCCTATACCGCCCACACCCAAACGTTTTTCGAGGCGGTAACGTTGGCGATCGCCAATTAATCGACCTATCCAAGGATCTGAGTGAGAAGAATTCATATAACTTTACTATATTGGTTGATGACGCGGGCAGGCTTCAGTTAACATTTTGAACTACTGTGTCCTTGGGCGTGACTTTCGGGCTGACCAACTGTAGGAAATAAAAACCTTGTTTAGACTTTAGTCTACCAATCGGTTTGCTAGTAGATTTTCCTGAGCCCCAGCCCGAAGGTCTCTATAATTTCCGGCAAAATTGGTACTTTTATTCGTCCCAACACTATTGTACGCTGAGGCAGGTAGTATAAAGCTTCAAGAGTTCTTTTTCTATAAAAGTAGAAAATTTTCCGTTTGAAAAAATGTATCTGTATTGTTTCGTTAACAGTAAAGCAGAACCCCTGACGGCTTTAATTTCTTGTTTCATCTCTTTCAGGAGCGAACATACAATACATTGTATTGTCTTATGACTTGCAATATAATAAGATGATTACAAAAGTGCTATATAATAGAACAAATGGGCTTGTTTGCCAACCGCCCAAGAAAAATTTAAATGCGCTGACCCTGAGCTTCGACCTAGAATTGCTAAAGAAACATTAGATAATTTACAGTTGGCGAAATGAAATCCCCGAATCACTCAGATCCTTGGATAGGTCGATTAATTGGCGATCGCCAACGTTACCGCCTCGAAAAACGTTTGGGTGTGGGCGGTATAGGAGACGTTTTCCTGGCAATGGATACCCTACTCGGTCAGCAAGTTGCCTTAAAGTTGCTTAAGGACACTTTGGTGACTTCAGAAGAACTCAAAAAGCGTTTTGAACGAGAGGTGACAGTGTCGGCAGCACTGAAAAACGACCATATCGTTCAAGTCAGCGACTATGGAATCAGTGCGGAAGGCTATCCATTCTATGTGATGGAGTATCTACGCGGGCAGAGTCTCGGACAACTCTTACGGCGTGAGGAACGGTTATCTGTAGAGCGTACTCTCAGTATTATCACGCAAGTGTGTGATGGATTGTATCAAGCTCATCAAGGCGTAACCTTGTGGCGGAACAATGCAACAGTGAGCGAACATATCAAAGTCGTTCATCGTGACCTAAAACCAGACAACATCTTTTTGGTACCGACAGTTCTTGGAGAACTGGTGAAGATTTTAGACTTTGGCATTGCTAAAATCCGTGAAGATACTGCGGAACATACTCAATTAACGAATATGTTTCTCGGTACATATCACTATGCTTCTCCCGAACAATTAGAAGTTGAAACAAACATAGATGGACGTGCGGATATTTATAGCTTAGGTATTATTCTTTACGAAATGCTCTCAGGTACGGACCCGTTTGGATTGGGTCTAAATACACGTAAAATTAGTGAAATATCATGGGCAATGGCTCATACATCTAAGCCACCACAACCGCTGCGATCGCAAGTCGGATTATCCCAACTGCCACCCGAACTTGAGGCGGCTGTCATGCGTTGTCTACAAAAAGCACCTTCAGAACGCTTTGCCTCTGTAGACGAGTTAAAGCAGGCTTTACAAGCTGCTGTCGCTTCCCAACAACCCTCTATTTCGAGTCCTGCTTCTTTTGATTGGACAGTTTACCGACCACTTACCCCTTCACCGTCTGTTCCTCCTGCGATCGAGATTACCCAAACGAGATCTCCTTCTTCCCATGGATCTAACGACGCAACTATTGATCGACCCTTAAAGCCTCCTCAACAGGGATCTAACGACGCAACTAGTGATCGACGCTTAACGCCCCCTCCTCAACAGGGATCTAACGACGCAACTGTTGATCGACCCTTAAAGCCTCCTCAACAAGGATCTAACGACGCAACTGTTGATCGACCACTAACGCTTCCTGACGATGGAATTCCCGAAGCAATTCTGTCACTAGATCGAGACTCTTTACTAGAGATTATTGCAGAAATTATCGGACCTATTGCCTCTACTTTAATCCGAGAAATTTCAGTATCTGCTCCCAACACCAAAGAATTAGTGGAGAATTTGATGCTGTACCTTTCCGGGAAACAACGAATTGAATTTAAGAAGAAGGCAGTAGCGTGCTGGCAACAAAATCCCACTCAAACTCAAGCCAAGTCTTCTAATTCAGCTACTATAAAAAATCAAGCGATTGATACTAGCTTTTTAAATCGATGTGAAGAATCTTTAGCTGAAATCATTGGTCCAATAGCTCCGGCACTAATTCAGGAAGCTTTGAAATCTCATGCTCATATTTCTCCAGAAGAGCTAGTAAATATTTTAGCAAAAGAAATACCCAACTCTAAAAGAGCTCAAGAGTTTTCTCAACGCTTACTTAAGAGCTATTAGACTGTGGCGTCCGCGCTGGCTCACTTTTTACAAAGAAAGGCAGAGGGCAGAGGGCAGAAGGTAAAATTATTAAAAATCATATGCGGGGTGGGTTTAAAGCCCACCAAAATAATAAAAATGTATTTCGAGACGCGTAGCGCGCAAAGTCTGCCGGGGGAAGTTTCCAAGGCGCGAGCTTTGCAAGAAATACGGCGTCCTTGCTTCAATCCCACGTTTTTAAGCGTGGGATCATAGCTGCAAACAAGCCAAGTTTTATAATAAATATTAGCTTGCACAAGCAACGGCGGTGTCAACCATCCACTCCAACTGTCGAGGCTGAAAATTCAGTTCGCGTTTTGCTTTGGCATTTGATGCACCCCGCATCTGGGTACCGTAGTAAACGGCATCTGCACCACTAACTTGCAGAGCCTGCTCAACTGATACTTGTGGTGGCGGTGGAGCATTGAGCCATCGGGCATAAGCAGAGAGCCAAACGCGCACCTCTAAGGGTTGATCATCTGTAATCAGGTAAATGCCAGGATTGCCCCGCTCCACTGCCGCAACTGTGGCGATCGCCGCATCCTCAATGTGTAACCACGACCATACGCCTTCGCCATTGCCAACAATCGGGAATTGTTGCTGTCGCACCTGTTGTGCAACGTCTCCATCGGGGGCAAACCAGGTACCGGGTCCGTAGAAGAAGCCATAGCGCAGAGCAATCCCTTCTATGTTGGGCGTTTCGAGTAAGCGACGCTCGATTTCAGTCACCGTGAGAATATCTGCTGCCACCGCTTTTGAGGCATCAAAAGCTAAAGTTGTTTCTTCGTCTGCCAATCCAGTACCGGGAACTGCCCAAAATGCAATTGACTGCCTCAAGTAACGACGCACGCCAGCCGCTTGCGCTGCTGCCAGCACATTAGCACCTCCTTCTAGACGAATACGAGTGTTCAGTGCTGCTGCCGTACTCATTGACTCGCCTGTGTAGGTTTTGGGCAGGGAGGTGAGTTGTTCGATCACCACTTCTGGCTGAGCGCGAATCACGGCAGCTTTGACAGCATCTGCATCGAATACATCCGCGATCGCTAGTTCTACGCCTTGTTCTAACAAAGTTTGTGCTTTTTCTTTTGAACGGCTCAATGCGACTACATCGTGCCCTAAGCGGCGCAGTTGTGCGATCAGTGGACGACCCACTGCTCCCGTTGCCCCTGCAACAAAAATCTTCATTTATGAACCTCCTGTGAAAGCTTGTGAAACATTATAAAGTTACACAAAGGGGCGAACGGCTTTCCTCTCCTCTACCAAGGATAAGAACGCACGCATAATTAATTTTCGATTCCTCAGTCTATTGAGAATGATTGCTATAGTTGCAACAGCCTAAGCGACGCCACTTAATTATTCTGATTTTTCTGAGCAATCAGGCGCATAGCTATTTCAAGACTGGACTTCATCCTGTTAAAAGATGCTGCTAGTGTACCAATTTCATCATTAGATTTTTGTTCAAAATCAGAATTTGCTTTGCCAGTACTTACTGCTTGAGCAATCTTAGACATTTGCGTAATTGGCTTAATAACAGCCCTTTTAAGTAAAAAGTTAATTATAATAATTACGATGGCAAAAATACCAATTAGTATGCTCATGACCAACCACCAGAACTGATGGGCACTTGCAAAAACTTTATCAGCCGGAACATAAATCAGTTGAGCAAAAATAGTTTTATGAAGTTGCCAATTAAAACCATTTTTATCTCCATATATTGCTAGTTGAGTCTTAGGTGCTCTATCTGGAGTTGAATGACATTGAAGACAGCTTGGGTTGTCAAGAGTTAAAGGTCGAGCGATATATAATGTTTTCCCTATAGGAAGAGAGCGAAAATCCGATATTTCTGGACTATTGGGATTTTTACTAAAAAGCTCTATAAGCTTAGTTTCAAAGCTATCAGCCTTATCTCGCAAATTCGTTGGATCGAGTGCTGCTTCTTTGTAAATGAAGTCTTTGTATTTTTTGTTCTTGCGAAGATCGTCAAAAACTTCCCTTGATGAGAAGGCTGCTACTGTTTGTGGAATGAATACAGAGGTTGTTTCTTGTTTAGGTGCTAGAAGAGGGATAATTTCATTAGTCGTATAGTTTCTGACAGAGCGCATGGTTTGGATAAGAATATCTGCATTAGAGGTTATTTCATCCTTTGCTCTCTGCTCTAATAAATTGGACAGAAAAGTACCACTTATTAAAACACCGCATATAAAAATAAGTATTAAAAGTAGGTTGAACTTATTAGCTAGTTTCAGATTTTCTAACAGTAAGTTAAATTTGTTAGTTATATTCCTATTTTTAAGCATCTTACTTAATTTACCTATATAATGATTCTTGACTATTGTATTTCGACGGTTATACCCTTTCTACTTGAAGCTGCAATATATTTTCCCTCCAAGCTTACACCTCCCTAGCAAGGCATTGAGTATCCACCACCTTAATTAGCCAGCGCCCAGAAAATAGACATATCCAAAAATTAATTATGCGTTCGTCAAAACCGCTGCTAGGGGCGAGGAAAGTTGTTCGCTCTTACATTATTTTTCTTAATGTCTATATGCTATCAGTTTGATTTTTATGTTACTCAGAATGATACTATAATAGAATTAGCCAAAAGTCTAGTGCAGGCTGGATGAAATAACTTACCATTAAAAAGTAAAAAGTAAAAAGTAAAAAGTAAAAAGAGAATCCCCATAATTAAAATTAGGGGA
>CALMVQ010000111.1 GCA_937873135.1 uncultured Scytonema sp.
CCTCCCCCAACCAAGAGCGAACGAGAGAGTGATTGTGCCAGTTGCGTAAGTCCTGTGAAAATGTCCTACCACTACAACTCCACGCTTAAGCGAACCTGATGTTGATTTGGGACCATATAGGGCGAGGGCGTTTGAATATTGTAAGCGCGAAGAATTGTTAATTTTTATGACCTGGGTGAACAAGTTGTCCACCCAAAGCTGCGATTAAGCTGCTACCAGATTCACGTCTTCAAGCTGTGTCTCGTAGGCTTTTAGTGCCTCCCACTCAGCAAATGTCAGTTCGTCAAATGGCTTGTCCAGTAGTTGATTAATGTCAGGGAATTTAGAATGTGTGTCAGCTACCAACAGTCCGCTCATAGCTATAACCAGCAGTTCTGCCTCACTTTGTGTGTTGCATCTGGGATGATTGCTGTTGTAATTGGATTGAACCACCCACTTGTCGTCAAGGGCATGGTAATAGGTACCAAGTAAGCAGCGACCGTCCCAGACACGGTAGAGTGTTCCGAAGTCACGATCTACGATGGAATCGATTTCGATTTCCGGGGCGATCGCTTGAGCTTGGGCACGGATATATGCGCAAAGCTCGCCGGATGGAGTACTCCACCCGGCAGACTTTGCGTCCAATTCAGCTTGCGCGATAGTTTGCTCGTCAACGCTGACGGGCAGAGAATGTTGTAACATAGATTAAAAATCCTCAAAGTACATGCAGAGGCGATCGCTAACTTTCTCAGGGTGGGCGGTCGTCTTTTGCTTTGTTACTCTATTGTGCAATTTTTTCGTTGTTCTGTCAACTCATGATAACAGTACAAGACGAGAGTCAAGGCATAATAGATCCGTTACTGTAACACCCAGCACTGTAGCTAAACCTTCAATGACTTCAGTGGAAACGCCTTTAACGTCCTCATCGTTTTCCAGCCTGTGAAGATATTGTCTAGAAATCGTAATACCAGCATCATTAAGCTTTCTAGCTAGATCGGCATATGCTAATTCTCCACGTAACTGATGCAATTTAGCTTGACGATCTTTAGTCCATCTGATGGATAAAACCTCACTCATCGGTAACATAATAATTCGCTTTTTATGTAATTCTGTTTCTATCATCTGTTATCCTTAGTTTACAATAGCGATAAGAATGTGCTACTTGTAAAGCATCGCAAATTTACAAGCAACGGGTATATCGCCCGTAACTTTTTCGTGCAAATTCTGAGGAGGAGATCAGACGCCAGAAAATTATCTGTGATTATCAAGCCTGACAAAACGCTGTGTAACCACTATTGCTACGTAGCGCTGATTTTTATTGCTTTTTTTGAAATTTTAAACCCCGACAAATGTTTCCGAGGCAGGTGTCGGGTAAGTCACGTAACTATCCAAGAAATATGACTATTGTTCACACAATACCAGATCCCCCAGTACCATGCACGGGGACAAATCCTCCATGTCTATGTAAGCGTTTTTGTAATAAGCAGAAACGCCGTAAACGCCCACACCTGATAGCTAAATATGGGATGCAATGCTTTTGGTGCAGCACTGCACTCACCTCTGAGACTTTGACAATCGATCATTACATACCCCTATCACGAGGCGGCAGTAACAAAATCAAAAACCTACGCCTCTCCTGCCATGCCTGCAACAACGCACGGGGGAATGCATTACCAGGGGAGGTTAAGCAATGATTGCAATTGCCCCAGAATTTGACGACGATTCTCCAAAAGGCATTACTCTCGAATGGATTCAAAGCCTGTCGCCAGAACTGAAAGACGCCGCACTCTTCAGGTTTTGTAGAACAGCCGAATCCAAACCCACACTGGTCGAATCATTTACCTTAACCCAAGTAATTTACCGCACGATTTCAGGGGGAAGCTTCACTGAATCAGCTGACAATGTAGCAGCGAGAACCGGGTGCGACCGGAAAACAATACTCAAAGGATTGTCTATTGCTAAAGAACAGAATATCATTGAGGAAAACAAGCGACCAGGCACCAGTAGCGAGTATTGGTTTAAACCAGTTGAGGAGTGGCTTCCAGCCCCGGTAGTCCGTATTAAGGACATCCGTACTAAAAAGATAATTGAGTTTCCTAAAATACAATATACTGAGGAAGTAGGATTTGAAGAGCAACTAGCTAGCAATGATGGGGTAGTCCGTAATAAGGACGACCATGAGACGGACCCAAACAACAAGATTGTTGTTGTTAATAAATTAATTAAAGAACAACAACAAGTTGTAGTCCGTATTGAGGACACCCCTACGATATGGCGTAGCTTGCCGGATGGTAACCGATATGCCCAAATTCCTCCAATCCACGATCAGGGAGTTGGTGTAGAAATTCAGCGACAGATGGATGAATCTGGGTTAACAGCACAATCTGTGGTCGAAAGAGCGATCGCCTTCTCCAAAGTCCCCCTGCTCGTTTTAGAAGCACTGGCAAGTGTTGGAAGTCGGTTACTGGATGTGGGAAGGAAAACTGAATCTGAGCTTCTTAAAGACGACGGTAAGTCCAATTCAGAAAAGGTTGAAGTGGTAGTATCGCTACAGCTTTCCAAGACTCTGACAGCGATGGGTGTAGCTTTAACAACGGAGCAAATGCGTTGTTGTTTAACCGAGTTTGGTGAAGAAGCGATGCTGGATGCGGCAGTTCAACTTAGAAAGTCTGGTTCGCTTCTAAGTCAGGAAGACAAAGAAAGTTATTTTCTGAATTATTTGCACAATACTGTCAGGGGTGTAGCAGTTGAGGTTGTAACCAAAAAACAGAGCATGACAGCGGTGCGCGACCTGAAATGGTCGCTTAGTACGGAGAGCCGACTCTCCTAGAGGATTCACACCCTCTACCCTCACGTAAAGGACTCACCAGAGTCTGGTCACGACCGAGTAGGTAACGAAAAAGTCGGAGTGCAGACCACGAAATTCAGAAGGCAGAAGGCAGAGGGCAGAGGGCAGAAGGAACCCACACTTAAAAGTGTGAGATTGAAATAAGGACGCCGTTTTTCCTCGCGCTATGCGTCTCGAAAAACATCTTTTTTTAAACTGGGCTTTAAACCCAGAACTAAAGTTTTTTTTAAGAGGACAGGAAGCAGAATGCCTTCTGCCTTCTGCCTCCTGCCCTCTGCCTTTCTTTGTAAAAAATGCATTAGAACCCGAATGGGAAGCCGTATTTGAACAAAACAGCTATGGTTTCCGACCAGGGAGAAGCTGCCAAGACGCTATTGAACAATGCTTTAACAAAGTAGGGTTCAACAAAGCCGGTGGGCATACTTGGGTTCTAGAGGCTGATATCAAGGGATTCTTCGACAACATCGCCCATGAATCCATTCTGAACATGATAAGCAATTTTCCAAAACGAGAACTTATCAAAGGATGGTTAAAAGCGGGTTTTGTGTTTCAAGGGAAACTTAATCCTACGGAGCAAGGCACACCACAAGGGGGAGTTATTTCACCAATACTAGCCAATATTGGGTTGCATGGTTTAGAAACCTACATAAAAGCCACCAACCCCAAACTTGGCGTGGTCAGATACGCCGATGACTTCATAGTCACGGCAAGGGACAGAGAAAGTCTCGAAATTGCCCAAAACCTGATTCAAGCATGGATGTCTGAACGAGGTCTTGAATTAAGCACTGAGAAGACGATGATGAAGTCAATGGAAGAGGGCTTCGACTTCTTGGGCTTCTTCTTACGGCACTACGATGGAAAACTCCTAATCAAACCATCAAAGAAGAAGGTGTTAGCCTTCTGCAAGAGGATTGGTAAGGAAATCAAAAACCTGAGTAGCGTAGAACAAGAAGTTTTAATTAAGAAGCTCAATCCAATTCTCAGAGGTTTTGCTAACTACTACAAAGGGGGAGTTAGCAAAGAAACCTTCGGCTATATCTCATACCGAGTATGGCAATACCTTTGGCGTTGGGCAAAGCGTAGACACCCCAACAAAAACTTAAGATGGATTCGCAAGCGTTACTTCAAGACCATTAAAGGCAACCAATGGATATTTGCCTGCACAGCAAGCAACCGACAAGGTAAAGACAAGGAACTTGTCCTATATCAAATCGCGTATACGCCAATTGAACGCCATATAAAGGTTAAAGGCGACGCCAGTCCCGATGACCCCTCCTTAAAAGAGTACTGGGAAAAGCGCCACCAGAAGCTTGGGAAAAACCGCTTCGATAAGGGGACTAAACTTTATACGATAGCAGAAAACCAAAACTGGAAGTGTCCAGGATGTGGCGAACCTTTATTCAACGGAGAGGAAATCGAAACCCATCACATAGTACCTGTAGCCGAAGGGGGAACAGACGACATGAAAAACCTTCAGCATCTGCACTCTTCGTGCCATAAACAGGTACACAAAACCCGTGTCAAACCTCGCTTGAAGTAAGGCTTGAGCCGTGTGAGTGCGAAAGTCTCATGCACGGTTCTTAGGGGAGGGGAGAGCGGTGACGCCCAAACCTCACCCGACTA
>CALMVQ010000112.1 GCA_937873135.1 uncultured Scytonema sp.
TACAACAAGGCAAAAGTAAAAAGTAAAAAGTAAAAAGAAAGAACCTTATTTTGTGAGGGTTTTAACTATTTCAGATGGGTGGTTTATTTCCGCCGATCTGTACTAGATACAGATACTCTTTGTCTTTTTCAAAACCAACATCCACTTGTGAAGCAGCTTGTAAATCAAGTTAGCCTTGAAGAAATTGCTGTGCTTTGCGCCACTCATTCATTGTTAACCAAACTGGTTGGTTGAAGTGCGATCGCCCTTTAATATCATGTCCGGTTAATTAACCGTAATTTCCGTAAACACTGAACCTCACCCCCAACCCCGAGAACGCAAGCGGGGAGGGGAGACAAAGCACAGCGAGGAGCGCTCTTGGGGTTCAGACGGTATTAAGGTTACGCTACCGGACATGATATAACTTCAATACGTCTTCTGCCTAATTTTTAAATACCTACCCTTGAAAGCACCCCACACCCCGTTCAAGGTCAAGAATTCTCCTCAAGAATCAGTGTAGAATCAGCGGTACGCCCGAACTCTTCAGGTGTATATTGCAGATGAACCTCAGCCCCAGGATAGATGAAAGTGCCGGGGGTGACAGAACGTACTAAGTAGTGAAGGTGATAAACTCCTGGTTCGAGATGATCTGCATAAGCGACGATGCGATCGCGATAAATAGTCTTGAACCCAACTTCCCAGTTGTCGGCTTTTGCCAGTAATGCAGCTGTAGACGTTTGAAAACTTGCATCCACGGCTTCAAACCCGGCAGGAAGGGGATCGCTGATGACGACATGTTCTACAGGATGATCGGCGATAATTTCTAAACCGATATCATACACCTGTCCACTTGGTAAAGATAATGGTTTATCAAAGGCATAAAGACCTATCCTTTGTAGCATCTCTTCACCTACGCGACTGATTTCCCGCGTGACTCGTAAACCGTTAAAGCTCCCTGGTTGATTTCCCTGCAAGCGGTAGCGATAAGCAGCTACATAGTGTAATTCACCTACTCCTGATTTTTGCAGCAGCAGATCGTGATTACCACGTGGTAACTCAGCTATCGGGACTTTTATCTCTAAGTTGGAATTGCGATCGCTCATCAATCGCTTTTCTCCCAGCTTTTTCCCTGCCAGTTGCACTTTGGCGACAAAATTTGGCGGTGTGGGTTGCAGTTTGGCGTATTCTACCAAAGCTGTCAGCGCTTGAGCATTATCATAACTTGTTTGCCATGTGCCATCTCGACGGAGTGCCAGCAGACTTTGCAATAACTTATCGATCACTTCTGGTTGACTGTGTTGGACAATAAACAAGCGTAAAGCCTGTGCCTGTGCCGTTGTCTGCGAACTCATCCACTCCCAGTTCAGAGGTAGGCTCACAACTGCCCTGGCTCCACTTTCATAGACATTCTGTTGCAGTTGGTTCAACATTTGTTTTGATTCATTTTGCCATTCGGGAAACTGAGATAAATATCGCGCCAGTTTCATCTGAGTTACTAAATCAAAAGCGTCGCGTTGACGGTAAATATCAGCCAAAAAGCTATTGCGCTTTTCTCCCAATTCTGCTATTGCCATCAAGGCATTCAGTTGTAGTTGATTTTTACAGAGTTGCTGTTTGCAAAACTCAAATTGTCCGGGATTTGCCAAGACATTCTGCAAATAAGTTTTGAGGTGAGATCCCATTCCAGCATCTACTAAACCAGGAAACACTTGACTTGCTTTAGCTAGAGACTCGGCTGCATAGGAAGAAACCCAAGGATCTGACTTTTGTTGCCCTGGAAACGCGGCAAAACCACCATCCGTTAGTTGGAGTTTTTGCAATTGTTTAAGTGCTTGGTTTGTTTGTTTGAGGATGAGGGATTGATTCGCCACTGCCCATTTCTGAGACAGAGTTTGTAGATTGGCTGCAACGATTAACTGACTTGCCGTAGGTTCTGTGAAAGGTAAATCATTATTCTGCAAAACCTGTTGTGCTGATGTTGTTATTTCTGGTATTAAGGTACTTGCTAGTTGAATATCTAAACCTCCTCCATCAGAAACAACATTTTTCTCGACATTCAGGGGAATCCTTACCTGATCCTTTGTGACACCTGTTTCCACGACTTGTTCTGTTATTTCTCGTGGTGGCTTAATCTCTAAAGGCACTTCAAATGCATCTGCTGTCGTCTGATTCAATTGACTGGTAAAGCGGACCTGACTCACTCCGACGCTACCTGCTATCATCGGAAAGCGATAAGCACGAGTTGCGGATTCAACTTTAGTTGAGATGTTGCAGGTTGTTTCTTGGCAATTTCCACCAAACTTCACTGTACCGTTGAGTTCACCACGAATTGTGAGATTTCCCGTTTGATCGGTATTATTAGTGACTGATAAACCAGCATTCAGGCGATCGCCCGACCGCGCAAACTGTGGTAGAATCGCATTCGTGACTAACGGCTTTGTTGTGATAAATGTGGCATCGGAGTTACCAAACCGCAAATTTCCATCTGTGGCGATCGCCATCACTCGCCATGTCGTCAAGTCATCCGGTAGTTTAAAAGTGACTTGTGCTTTACCTGTAGCATCGGTAAGAACAGATCCATTGTAGTAAGCTAGAGGCTGAAAATCTTTACGGATACGGGTACTTGCTGCACCAGTAGATAACCCCCCGCCATAACCCCAACCTTTGCGTTGAGTTAAAGTTTGTTGTTGCAAGACGACATTGCGGCGGTTATCACTAAAGCGGGTGGAGATCGCTTGTTCAGCATAAACCGTCTTCACCAAATCCGGTGGACGATAGCCAGATAGTTGCAGTATTGCCTCATTCACCACTATAACGGTAAACTGTCCTTTCGTTGGGTTCCCCTGGTAGTCTTTGAGTGACAACTGTAATGTTTGTTCTGCACCAGGCTCTAGGGAAGGTTGCGTTGGGGTAGCTTGTACTTTAAGATATTTATCATCCAAGTTGACCTTCAAGGGTGCAAAGCCAATCTGCACTAAATTATCTAAGCTTCCCGGTTCCAGTTGGTTGAGAGGTTTACCTTGTCGTACCAAGACAGCTTGTACTGCTGCATTAGGTAACATATCCGGTGTGACTTGAAATTGAACTTGCGGTGCGCCTCCCTTAACTTTAATAATCTGTTGATAGAGAGGTTTGTCTTTAACCACAGCAAAGTACAATTCTCCTTCAGGGTAGGGTGATTGAATCAATGCAGTTGCAGTTTCGCCAACTTTCAGCGTTGTTTTATCAAGTTTAATTTCCAGGCGATCGCGTTCTCCCGAACCCCAAAACACCGGACTTTCACCAGTTACCCAAATTTGCAAATCTGTTGCACTCAAATCGTCTTTAGCATCACTAAAATTAGCTCGAATACGGTAAGAACCAGATTCTTTTGGTGTTAGGATTACAGATTGAGGAGTACTAGCAGATGTAATTTCTGCTTGTGCCACTGTTTTATACTCAACTTGATTTTTCGGCGTCTGACTTCCTTCTACCAACTGAGTAACACTGCTATATTTCATCTGCTGCAATTCCAGACGCAGTTTTTGATCGGGAAGTGCAATTCCAGTAGAATCAGTGGCGATCGCTTCCACTGGAATTGTCCCTGTAGCCACAAAATGACTTTTCAACCCGATGAGGCGATGACTTGGCAATGCCGTTAACGTTTGAGAATTTGCCACAGATAGATGAGACGCATCCTCAACTTGAACATCGACGCGGTAAGTCATCGGATAAGGCAAATCCTCAGCCACTGTCACCGTTTGATGACTTTGACCCTCCGAATCGAGTTGGGCATTAGATTGTAACACATCACTAGATACAGAAGGAGTTTCCTCAGGCCAAAACCACTTTCTGCCAAAACTAAATTCCTCCCAACCTTTAGGGATAAAATCGATTGGCTCCCGCGTTACAAAATATTTAGCATTTCCTCCTGCGACTGGAGAACCGAATAAATAATGACTCGTTGCCTTCGCCTCAACTTTATCGTTAACGAAGGCAAATTCGCGATCAACAGCGAGTTCAACTTTGAAATTAGGAGGTTTAAACTCAGCAACACGAAACTCCCCAGATATTTCTTGCCCGTTTTTCCCCTTTGCCTGAACAGTATAGTAGCCCAAACGTTGATTGTTATTGATGGGTAACTCTCGGGAAAACGTACCAAATTCATTCGTGGTTTGCGTTCCTAAATCAGTCTTTTGTCCATTTGGATCGACGAGAGTTAACTGGTAGCTGGTATTTTTCTCCTGCAGGAGGTTGCCATTTTGCAAGTCGTCGGCAAAACCTGTTAACCAAGCTTTTTCTCCAGGTTGATACAACTGTCTATCCGAGAATATCACCCCGCGCGATATCGGCTTACCATCTTCCCAGCCTGCATCGATACCATAGCCATAGCTTCCACTATACTCCTCCGTGCGAGCAAACGCCCAATCTTGATTCTCACGGGCAATGACCAATAATTTGGGTTCTTTGACAAAGCTTGGATTGCTGCCAAAACAGGAACGCAAATTCTCGCGAGTCGCCATGAACGTTCCATTCTCATCCGTTTTCCCAGATGCACAAGGGACAGGTTGAGGACGAGTTTTGGCTTCTAATTGTGATTTGTAGATGGCGATCGCTGCAGCTTTTACGGGTGTGCCATCTGCCAGATGATGTACTCTAATCAACCCTGAATCGGGAAACCACTGTGTAAACACACCCAAATTTGTCAATTGAACTATACCATATGTTGTCGGTTCTCGCCACAGTTCTTTACCATTCTCCTGATAAGTATTCGTGCGTGCTTGCACTCCATACGCTAACATCCCTGTAGACGTACCAAGTTTTTGCCGTAAAGGCACAGTTACATCAACTTGCTGGTTTTTCTTTGCTGATATTTTAAAGCTTTGCCACTCAGTTGGTTTGGGTAATAAATCATGATTATCTCCCTGAGGATAAGCGGAATTGAAGTAAACTAAATCTGTTGGGTCAACGAGCTTGTAAGCTGCTTTATACTGTGATTGAGGTAAATTAACCGTATTGATATTGAGTTGTAAATTTTGATTAGCCGGGAAGATATGCAAATCATCAGGAACTGAAATATTCCCCCGATAATCTCCTGTATCAAACTTGAGTGCGATCGGCTTACCCAAAGTCTGCCCAAACTTATCTTTAAGATTCGCACCGATATTAATTGTATAAGTCGTTCTAGATGCTAAATTATCAGGAGAGAACCCGATAATTGCATCTTCATTATTAACTTGTAAAATTTGAGAAACGGGTTTTGAGATCGGACTAATTTTAATATTATCAATCGCTGATTGTGCTACTAAACCATTATTAAACTCTAATTGCGGGGTGCCTTTAACAAATCGTCCTCCGCTCTCACCTAGTTGTTCGGAAAAAGTTATTCCTTTAAATGTTAGAGGTGAATAGGTTGTCACTTTACTGACAAACTCTTTCTCACTGAGTAAATTACCATTAGCCGGACGTATTCCCGGCAAAAAATCTAAGCGATAATTGGTAGCTTTTTGGAGATTGCTCTGTGGAATCAGGTTATAAATCCAATTGCGTTGTGAAGCGTCGAATTTTTCTAAAGAATCTTTGTTTTCAGGAAACTTGTCTTCTTTTGCTAACTCAATATTAAAACGTATCCCTTTATTTTTACCATCGGGAATGAGATATAAATGTTTTTGTAATGAAGCTAAATCAAGCTTTACATTCGATGTAACTTGGAACTTTGGTTCTAAGTTAATTGGTTCGACTTGAGAATCTTCAATCGGATTTTTTCCTGGCAAATGAGTCAAATTGATCGGTTCGGTATTGAAAGTCCAAGCTAAATCTTTGGTGAGACGGTGATTTTTTAAATCTGCTAAATCAGCTTTGAGAGTGACTTGAAATCGCGTTGCTTTTGGGAGGGCGCGATCGGCTTCAAATCCTACCATACGCGGGGTCAAAAATCGAAAATGACCGGGTATAAGAGGTATAATTTCAAACTTTTGTAGTAAATTCTGCTGTTCTGGATTATCAAGACTCTCAACTGGAATTAAAGCTTCTTTAAACCGGATGCGGATTTGGTTGAGAGGTTCAGCAGATCCCACCGGACTAATTTGTTCAATCCAGTCTGGTAAATTCGGAAGACTTAGTGGAGAAACGTTTGGCAGTTTTTCTTTACCTGGGAGGATACCAACTGCATTACACCCTGCGAGTAATAGGATAAGCAGGAACTGCATGAAAATTTTGATGAACATGCTGGTCGTAACCTGGAGTCTCTAAAGCTGATTTAGATAAATACCGAAACTAGCTTAGTGATTCCGGAAAATTGCTACCAGGTTAACGAACTGCTAAGGAGAAGAGGAATTTAACCGCCTTCGCGCAGCGTCTCGCAGAGAAGACGCCAAGGACGCCAAGAAAGAAAATAAGGAATTGGGGGAGTCGCACTGTACAATACCTTGCTAAACCTAGCTATAGCCTAATACAGTTCAGTTAAGATTGTCAGCTGCCCCTTGCCCCATAACCTTTTCAAGCGTCATAACGCCATTCTCATAACGTTTTAGATGCGTTTGCCCTGCCAAACTCCCCAGGAGCAGTATGGGTGGGTACCAAAAAATGTAAAGAATGAAAAATTTTGGTAAAGTTACCTGCCGTCGCTCTGTTTATTCATCTTTTTGTTTCGGTTTTGTAAACCACCAAGCTGCTAAACCAAGGATGACGGTAGCTAAAACACTCCAAAATAAAGATAACAATAGGGGATGAAATGAATATTTAAAATTAATCGGTGCAAAGGGTTTATCGATGTGTTGGGTAACGACACCAGAGACTATTGCACCACCACCAAAGGCTGTACCTAATACTTGAAAGGTTCGTTCCAAGGAGCGATCACGTTTGGTTTGTTCTATCTCGATAATTCCCCGAACGGTGTTAGTTAAGTCTTCTATAATTCTTAAACTGGCACTGAGGCTAGCACAGTCTTGTTGTATCTGAATTTTGTATTTATTGTTAACAGTTTTCGTAAATTTCTCTAGGCCATAATAATATACTGTTCTTTTTGTGAATTGACCCGTTATTAAGTTTAGTCAAGGGTTATGTTTTTAAATGCGATGCCTGTTGTGTATACTATAAATATGTCTTGCAACATCCACTTCTAATAACCTAAGTTGCTGTTCAACCTAACAGAAGACATAATTCCAATACTATGCCAAGCTAGAGGTAGAAATTCGTGACAATATCCAGAGGTTAGGTTATGGGCATTGATGAAATACTTAAAGCTTACCGTGAAGAAATTTTGAGAATTGCGGCTTCGTACGGGGCGTATAATTTACGGGTGTTTGGTTCTGTGGCGAGAGGAGAAGCAAAACCAGACAGTGATGTAGATTTGCTGGTAGAACTTGAACCACAACGAACCTTGTTAGACCAAATTGCTTTGATGCAGTCTTTGTCAGAATTGCTAGGACGTAAAGTTGATGTGACTGAACCGGAAACTCTACATGAGTTGATTAGAGATCAAGTGTTGCGGGAAGCTGTGGTGTTATGAGAGATGCTCGCCTGTATTTGAGCAACATTTTTGAATGTATCGAGCGCATTGAATCTTATACCCATGATGGCAAAGAGGCCTTTTTGCAAACCACAATAATTCAAGATGCGGTAATTAGAAATTTTGAAATTATTGGTGAAGCAACGAAGCGGTTATCTCCCGAAATAAGAGCAGCTTATCCAGATGTACCTTGGCAGCAAGTAGCTGGTTTTAGAGATGTACTGATTCACGATTATTTAAAAGTCAACTTAAATCGAGTTTGGGGCGTAATTGAGCAGAATTTGCCCCAACTAAAGGCAACTGTTGCGGCGATTTTGCAAGAATTAGGGGAGTTGTGATTTAATATTTTGGATAGCGTGCTCCACCAGTGTTGTTTGATTTTCAATCTTCACAGAAAAGCTCGCAAACTCAGCAAGTAATTCATTATTTTTATAAATCATCGATATCTGAGCCTCCCCATTATAGTTAAACACCTTATAATGGGAATTTCAATGTATCGGTACCCCCGCCCAACTGGAGATTGCCGATTATCTAGTTAATTTTTCATTCTACAAAGATCACTATCTTACCCGTACACCAAGCTTTTCATCCCAGTGGAGGGGTAATCGTTGTTTTTGCAGAGGTGATTCGGGAATTTCGCCTACAGACACACCATATTTCCAATTTGCTGGACAGATAGCAATATAGCGTGCATACCCTCCCAAACCACCTTGAAATTTTGGATATCCAATTGCTACAAGCGCACCTGTTTCAGGGACTTGATCCAGATTGGTTACACCTTCTGCTTGGGTATATCCGTTCTTCAACAGCCAAGCTTCTCCTTCCAAGGTAGGGGTACTATCTGTATCAAGCGGTTCGTGTCCATGAAATAAAATTTTGCGTTGCAAGTGTAGAAATTTAAGTGCTTCTAGCTTGACTCCCGGAAACTTTGTCCGATTAGCGATTTTTGGGTCCGACCATTGCTTAGACCAATCAGAGCGGATAAATACGACTGAACCTTGAGGAATTCTACCATGTTTCGCTTCCCAATCTTGAATATCTTTAACAGTGAGGTGATAATTGGGGTCACTCGCTACCCGATCTTGGATAGGAATCACCACTAAGGGACGAACAGCAAAAGTTGCAGGTAACTCATCAATCGCTGGATAGTCAGGGTTCCAGTGAGCAGGAGGATCTAGTTGAGTTCCTAATTGATCTGTGGGTAAATCATAATGAGTCGCTTCAAAGCCATCTTTAGTATAAGTATAGGGGGTTCCTGTTTTTGGGTTGACAGTGGGCGCAAATTTAGGTGCAGCAAATCCTTCCCATACAGGCATATTAGGGGTAATCGTATGAGTTAAGTCAACGTACTTAGCGCTTTCAAGTGACTGTTGATAAACTTGCCACAAAGAGGTTTGCATACGAGGTTGGGCAGCATTGGCTACTAAAGAGGCAATCAATGTAAAGGTTAATAAACTAAAAATTAACAGCCTTTTCATAATTTCATAAGTACTCGCTGAACCGTACAATCTGATCTAATATCAAGTTTAAAGTTGTCATATCAATCAATCGGGATGTCTGATAGCCCCGAAGTAGAATGATGAGTACTTAGTAATTATTGCACGTATTAATTTAAGGTATCCGCTCAATAAGTAGGGGTAGCGACAACACACCCCTTTGGTGGGTTGGGGTAAAATAAACGTATCTAAGTTACGGCAGTGATATTGCCTCCGAAGTCTGATGAAGTCTAAAATTCGGCACCGACTGCCGTTCACAACCACGCTAAACACTAGTACAACAAGGCAAAAGTAAAAAGTAAAAAGTAAAAAGAAAGAACACTTATTTTATAAGCTTTTTACCTATTTCAGATGGGTGGGTTATTTCCGCCGCTCTGTACTAGTTATTTTATTTTGTACTAAATATTATGCCCGTGATAAGTTAAAACAACGTTCTGTGGCGCTGCCAGCACAAAGCGCTCGCACGCGCTTAAGTGATTTGTGACTCGCTCGCTGCCCTGCCGCCTTCTGAGCGGATCGCGTGCGCTGAATATGCTTCAATCCTCACCGGGTTCATTGCTCAACGATCGCGAACGCGAAGCGTCTCGAAGAGAAGCGTGTCCGAAGGACTCAGCGCCGACAATCAGGTTCGCGGGGGGTGAATATGCCTCAATCCTGACGGGGTTCATTTTCATTTAATGGGTATCTTCAAGGGTACTCCTCCCTGAACGGTTACGATTCAACAACACCAAATAATTATTACTTACCGCAACTTATTGAACGGATACAATTTAAGCGAAGTTGCACAGTTCGGGTTTGTGAGTCTAAAGCTTGGCTATAACTTACGGGAACAGACTGATCAACTCTGTCGGCAGGCTGGATTGGAACCGACAGTTACGTTTGAAGGTGACGAGTTGACGGTTGTCCGAGGCTTAGTCGCAAAAGGACTTGGCGTTGGGTTTGTTCCAGCACTTGCTTGGCGTTGCATTGATAACTTAGTTCCGGTTAAATTGTCAATCTCCAACCCAGTTTGTCAGCGAATCATTGGTGTGGCATGGCGGGAAGAACACTACTTGTCTTTAGCAGCGCTACAGTTTCGCCAGTTCTTAATTGACTACTTTGCTCGACTTGAATTTGAAGAAGGAGGCCATCAAGCGTAATTGTGACAAGGAACAGTTTTTGAACTATAGCGGTTCTCGATTAAATCACATACAATAACCGCAGTGTCTGAACCAACCAA
>CALMVQ010000113.1 GCA_937873135.1 uncultured Scytonema sp.
TTACTAGCTTGGCATTATCCTATCAATTTGGCACGTTAAGTACGCAAGAGCCAGAGATTTCTTATGTATAAAGTTTTCTGTACATAAGAAATGAGTATCGAGCCTATGACTGCTTTAAACATCGAAAGAAATGACGTAGGGACAAACGACCCAGAGCCCTTACCAAGGATTTGAACGAACGCATAATTAATTTTCACTTCCTTAGTCTTTTGACGAGATGCAAAAAACGGTGATTTACTTTGTGTACACGGTAGATCTATCGACTTGAAAGGTTTTCATTTATCAGAACTGTAGCCATTAGCAGCCGGGTTGGAGGGTAAGGTGGCTAATCCGATGGCAGTTCTCAAAGAGATCTTAGTCTGGACTGGTGGTCAGCCTATCAGGATATATTACAGAAGGGCGAAAAGAAGGGTGAACAAAAAGAGGTACTTAGATTTTGTCTGTCTTTACTAGATGAACGCTTCGGCGAACTTGATTCCTCTATTATTGAGCGAGTTGAACTTTTAAAAAAGGAACAGATCGAAGCTTTAGGTAGAGCTATTCTCAGACTTTCATCAATACCTAATTTAGTAGCTTGGTTAGCTCAGCACTCAAGCAATTAACTTCAGATAATTAAATATTATAAGGTCGGAAATAATGAATCGTAAAAATTCAGCAATTCTTGAGTCAGAAGTCAGAATTTATCAGAAGTTTATGATTCTTTGTCTATTCTAGGACTTACGCAAACTCTACGAATTCTTGGCGTACACAAGAGCGTCTTAGCGATTCAATAAATTAAGCGTTTTGGCTATTTTTGCATAAGTCCTGTATTCATTTCCTCAAATTTTCTTCTGGTTCTTTAATCCTTCTAACTCCTGAATTCTTATAATGAATTTGACCGAACAAGGCAAAATTTAGTATCCCCTCAATATTTCGGGGTAAGAAACTATTCTGCGTTGCTTTCTTAGGATATGAATGTCTTGCACGCAATAATACTAAGGGAGCAACTCAAAAAGAGAGCATTGCTGAATCAAAAGATAATTTTCGGTCATTTATGTATGAATTAGAGTTTAGACTAAGAGGGCTTATTAAACTGCAAAAACTTTATAGAGAAAGGATTTCGGAGTTGATAGACAGGTTCTGATTTCCAAAGTCTAAAATGCTTGCTATACTTCTTTTGTTCAGGGGGTAGAAGGGCGATACGGATGTGCGCCGTGGCCTTTGGCATCGACCAACGCCGATTCGTATTGTCGTCGGACTGGGGCAACGAGTAAGTTAATGCTGCTAGGACTAAGGGTGAGAGGGGCGATACGGATGTGCACCGTGGCCTTTGGCATCGCCAACGAATGTTTCTCAGGTCGTCGTACTCCGTGGGTTTATTATGGGATATCATCCAATACGATACGTCTGTGCAAGTGAGAAGGAAGAATTTGCTCCTCGGAGCGGCGGATCTCCGCTCCCGCTTCATTTTTACTTGACTTATATGAGATTGAAAAAACCTCCTCCACAACAACAAAAACTTTTGGCATGGTTTTGAACGGTATTGGGACAACCCTTGCAAAAACTACCTTCAGGTTACTGCGACTGGACAGGAATTATTGAGAATGAACCCTTAGGTAGTTTTTGCCACTTCACGAATAATCGTGACGCTCGACGATAAACCTTGCATGGTTATTCAATGAGTATCCACTTCAGATGAAACGGGGACAATGCGAGTACGCTAGTATGACCATTTGTTTTTGACTATGGTTATAATTAATTTGTCAATTTCACTGTTTAGCTAAAGTAAGGGTTACATGCGAATTGCCGCGGGACAGTTTAAGGCACAATGCCTGCAACTGATGGATCAAGTGCAGCAGAGTCGGGAGGAGATTGTGATTACCAAACACGGTAAACCTGTAGCGAAGTTAGTGCCGATCGAGGAATCACCAACTCAATCTATATTTGGCTACTTAAGGGGCACAGTAGAAGTTGTTGGCGATATAGTGTCTCCCATAGAGGAAGATTGGGAGGCAAATAGCTAGGTGCCACAACCAATTCTCGTACTAGACACGCACGTCTGGATCTGGTCAATGAATGGGGAGATCGAACGTCTTTCTGCTCAGAGCCGTATGGCAATCGAGCAAGCAAGCGCCACAGGTAGCTTGGGAGTCGTAGCCATTTCAGTTTGGGAGGTAGGAATGTTAGAGTCCAAAGGGCGGATTCGGTTTGCTGAGCCTTGTTTGGACTGGGTGCGGAAAGCTCTCACGGCTCCTGGGCTGCATCTCCTACCACTTACTCCAGAGATTGCAATTGAAACTTCGCGTCTGCCAGGAGTTTTACATAGAGATCCGGCTGATCGGATGTTGGTCGCAACAGCACGGATTTTAGGAGGAGTACTCGTTACTCATGACCATCTATTGTTGGAGTATGGTAACCAAGGATTTGTGTGTGTCCTCCAGGCTTGAACTTTCATTTTTGTAACTTTAACTCCTTGACGATGCTAGTTGGGTTGGCTTCGGTGGGGTTCCTATTAGAGACAGGAATTCGGGTTCCACTGATAACGGGTGTACCGTAATGAATCTCAGGATCGACGTTATTATCATAAAGTAAGCCGAAAATAGCTTCACCTTAGATTTGGACAGATAAAGACGATGGTTAGTATTCCAAGCTCAAATACTCCAGCACTTGTTCAAACATTACAGTGGGTGTTTAATCCGTTAGGGTATATGAGGAAGAATTTTGAGCAGAGCGGCGATTTTTTCAGGGCTGAAGTTTCTCCTGTTAATGCAGAACCGCTCGTATTCATCAACCATCCGGAAGCAATTCAATATCTTCTCACCCATGACAGCAGTGAGGAGCTAACATCTCCTAGCGAAGTCAACATCCTGGCAAAACCACTTCTCGGTGAAAACTCCCTGATCCTCCTCAACGGTAAGCAACATCGGCAACGGCGACAGTTAATTGTGCCGCCTTTTCATGGAGAACGGATGAGAGCCTACGGTGATTTAATCTGTACGATCGCCCGTGAGGTAATGGGAACCTCGTCGGTGCGTGGGTGCAGCCTTGGCGATGTATGAGATGACATTAATTCTCAGCACCATCCTCAACGAGTGCGACTTGGAATTGTTAGAAACCCTGGAGGTTAAACCTATCCGTCGAGGTGGAACCCTCGCGCCAAGAGGTGGAGTACGCATGTGTAAAGTAGGTGATCGCCCACCTCACTTTTCTTCGCACACTACTCCTCAAGCAACCTCTGCTGCCTACCCTGTGGTTTAGCTTGACGATACTCCCTTTTGTATGTTTCAAAATTCCACTTTTGAAAAAACTCCTCAGCCGCTTGAACGCCCGACTTATAAAGCTCATCCCTTTTCCTCGGTGAAATATCGAACTGGGTTGTCTGCACTCCAACAGTGGGAATGGGGATTGAGCGTGCAAAGTTCTTATCTTCAATATATCGGGCGTCGTGAGCCTCCATCATTGTATAAAACATTGCTGTGAACAAAGACAAGGGACTACGAATGTCGTGTGGCTTGTCCATATCCGGGTCTACCAGTTTGTAACCAAGGGTCGGCCAAGCGGGGTCAGGCGTACCGTCGTCGAAGAGCCAGATCGGAAAATTACTTAGAATAGCGCCATCTACTATGTAACTGGATACACCAACAGAACTTGTAAGAATCACTGGCTTAAAGAAAAATGGGATACTCATACTCATCCGTACTGCTTTCACCACGCTAAGCTCATCGGGGTTGATACCGTAATCAACAATGTCGCGTGGCAGTACTAGCATCTTGCCGCGTGAAATATCGCTAGCGATCACCTGTAATTTATAGCGGTACTTAGGATCGTCTTTGTATTCCTCCATGACTAGATCGCCGAAGGTAGAAATATTCTTCTCTTGCAGACGCTCGTGTAACCAGCTCTCAAAAAAGTCTCCCTTATAAAAACTTTTTTCCGTAATCAAGCTTAATACAGAACCAATGAAAGGAATTTCTTGCTGTAGTGTTGGATCCTTGAACTTGAGGTAATCTACTTCATTTTGAATTTTCTTTAATTCCTTGCCTTTGTATCCAGCCGCGATCAAAGCTGCAACGATCGCACCTGCTGAAGTGCCTGCAACATTCTCAAAGACATAACCTTTCTCTTCTGTTACAGCGACTGCCCCAAACAAACCTAACCCTTTGACACCCCCACCTTCAAAGACAGCGTCTACCTTCTGTGTATTGCTTACCATCGTTTTTCATACTCCATTTTTCAAGAAGAATTCGGCATAGAGGAGTAGAGACTAGTACATATCGGCGGAAATAAACCACCCATCTGAAACAGATAAAAAGCTTACAGAATAAGTGTTCTTTCTTTTTACTTTTTACTTTTTACTTTTGCCTTGTTGTACTAGCTGTCTGGTGTCTCCTCACTCCTTATAGGCAATACGGAGACTTTGCACAAGAATGATGAGGGATGCGATCACCATCAATCCACCCCAGAACCAGTATGGCAAAAATAACTGCTGCTGTATTTGCGCCGAGTCTGAGTGCAAACCGATACCAGCAGAGGAGCTAAATAAATAATCGAGTTGATTGTAGGTACTCACACAAGCTTGCACGCCCAGAAATTGAATGGCAAATCCCTGTATCCATCGGGGAGATTTGAATGACACCCCAAGAATAATCAAACCCAACAGGGAAATTGCCACAATTCCAAAGAGCGATCGCACCCAAATCAGTGTGGAAAGAATGAGAAAACTTCCCAATATTTTTAAACTTAGGGAAGCTACGCGAAAACTCCGAGAGGCTAAAATTAAAATAGCACCAGCAATTGGCGGTCCCATTGGTCCTGCTGCTGCCACTAAAGCTTGCCCAAGATGTCCTAAGAACAACTCACCGCCGTAAAAAGCGACACCAGAACCGTTAGGAGAAATCTGTAACTGCTTAAACTGTCCTCCCAAGAGAAGTGCAGCTAAACCATGACCCATTTCGTGAAACCAAGTTGCCAAGATCGTAAACGGGTAGAGGATGTAATCACCCCCAGGAACTTGCCACAGCAAAATCGTCGCGATCGCTGCTGCCATGAGCCAGGTAAGCCCCATACGTTCAACGACAGGAGGGGCTTCTTTTGCAAGCAAAGGTTCAAAATTTTTCCCTGGTTTCCTCATGGCTGACTTTCCTAGTTGCACTTTACATCTATGCTAACCGTTTACTCTTATTTGTCATTTGTCCTTGGTAACAAATAAACGCTCTTTACTTGGGCGTAGTCAAACTGCCACGGACGTCAAATTCCAGTGACTTATGAATGACCGCTCAAAATTAAGAAAGTTGAAATACGAATGTGACCAAGTCTCCCTTACCCAGACTTATGCGATCGCCCGGTCGCAGGCGGTGTCGGTTTCCAGGTAAAAGCGGCAAATTGTTAATGTATGTACCATTAGAACTGCCAACATCTTCTATATAGTAAGCATCTCCCTCAATACGAATATCGGAATGAATTCGAGAGACAATTTCCGAATCGGGAAATCCTGAAACATCCACATCTGGTGGAATGCGGTCATTTGGCTTGCCGATATGAATAACAGAAAGATTTTGTGGCAATTCAATCAACCTATCTGTTTGGACATGGACAAGTCCTCCCGTTACGTGCTGCAATTGAGTTCGAGCAACGGTGGGAGCTGGTGCTGCTTGAGGGGGTGGTGCTTCTGGCTCTTCTATTAAGGTTTGAGCCGCAACGCTTGGTGGTGAAGAACTCTGGCTCTGCTCTTCAACTTGTTGTGCGGGAACAAGAACTGCTGTCGGTAACGGGGAAGGCTCAGGCGTTGGATCGGGGATTGGATCGGGCGTTGGGATGTCAGTAGATCCACTTATGACTGTTTGTGGTGCTTCTACTAGTGTGTCAGGGGTTACTAGAGGCGGTACTTCTAGGGTGTCAGGTGCAACGGTTGCGCCTAAATTCGTAGAAGCCATTGTACTACGCAGGTTATAACCACACTGACCGCAGAAAGCTGCATCTGCCTGCACGGTTGCCCCACAGCTGGGACAGTTAGTTGTAGCTGGTAATGGGGTGTAGCAAGCTTCACACTGGACAGCGCCGTCTGGGTTGGGGTGATTGCAGTTAGGGCAGACGATCATGAAGTTAAGCCTTTATCGTGAAATATAGCTCTATTTGCAGAGGAGCAACTCTAGCTTTTAATTTTAACTAATGACTCTTTGTCGGGCAGCTAATGTTTGATGTCACTACCTGCTGCGGCATCCAGTAACCACCAAAGTTCTCCTTGGGGTTGAATCAAGCGGGATGGGTAAGTGAATTCATCTGCTACCTCTGCGAATACTTGAGCTAACGCTGGTTTTTTGTTTGAACCAGCAACTATAAACATAACGCAGCGAGAAGCATTAATGAATGGGTATGTGAATGTGATTCGTTGGTTACTATCTTTGTTCCCTACAGTTATCAGGCGATCACGTACTTTTAGTGCCTCTGTCTGCGGAAACAAGGATGCTGTATGTGCGTCATCGCCCATTCCCAATAAAATCACATCCAATGCCGGAAACTCTCCAGATCTTGAGTGAAAAAACGTGTGCAGATGCTGTTCATATTGATCTGCTGCTACAGTTGGGTCAGCATCTGAAGTCGGTACCGCGTGGATGTTGGCTGCTGGCATATCAACGTGATCTAGCCAAGCATGACGTGTCATCAGTTGATTGCTATCTGCATGATCAGGAGAGACGTAGCGTTCATCTCCCCAAAACACATGAATTTTATCCCAAGGTAGTTTTTGCTTGGCAATTGCCTCGTATAACGGCTTAGGTGTGTTGCCGCCAGATAAGGCAATGGTAAATTGCCCCCGCTCTTTGATGGCGGGTTCAATTTTTGAGAGGATCAATTCTAACGAACGCGCAATCAGTGCCTCTTGATTGGGGAGGACTTCAACCTTTTTGTTCATTGCTCTATGATCACTTTTGTGACTTCCAGCAATACAATAGCGAAATTCTTACCCTTTGAAACTTTTTATATCATTAATTATTTGTTTGTTAATGCCTTACATACACAATTTTTAAAAAATATTAAATTTTCACACGATTATTAATCATTTAATTGAGCCAATAACGTGTTATGACGGAGTGTGGTTTCTGGCGCTCTGCTTAAGAGTGACCTTGTTAAACCTCATAAAGTTCGTTCCAGTTGTTAATCGCTTCAAGCTGGGCGATTAACAACTGTTGGATTCCTTTTTCCGCACAATCTAGCAGTTGATACAACTGAGTCCGGCTAAAGCTTCCTTCTTCAGCTGTTCCCTGAACTTCAATAATTCCTAGCTGTTGGTTCATCACAACGTTGAAATCTACTGCAGCGGCAACGTCTTCGACATAGTTCAAATCCAAAAATGGCTCTCCCTCCAATAACCCAACGGAAACTGCTGCAACCTGTCCGATTAGGGGCGATCGCTCTATGACGCCTTGTGACAATAGTTTAGAAATCGCGTGAGCCAATGCGACAAAACTACCTGTAATAGCTGTTGTCCTGGTTCCAGCATCTGCTTGCAACACATCTGCATCTACAGTCAGTGTTAACTCTCCCAGTGTTTCTAAATTCAGTGCTGCTCGCAAGCTGCGTCCGATTAAACGTTGAATTTCTTGAGTCCTTCCTGACAATTTCAAAAATTCCCTTTCTTGCCTTTGCTGAGTAGCGCCTGGTAGCATTCTATATTCTGCTGTCAGCCACCCTTTACCAGTCCCTTCTAAAAATCTGGGGACTTTGCGAGTCACGCTGACAGTACAAAGGACTTGAGTATCACCAAATTTTGCCAGAACAGAACCGGGAGCAAAGTGAGTGAACCCTTGTTGAAAGCTAATAGGACGAAGCTGGCAAGGTTGCCGACCGTTTGAACGTTGCCAAACCATATGTGATAATGCAAGCAGTGGACGAAAAATTTATATGAAGGTAGTTGGAGGTGGGGAAAACCCCTTTAGTAGCGCTAAGTTTTAAGTAAAACCCCTGACCACATTCCATCTTATACCTACTTTTCATTGATCAATTTTGATGTAAATTTTATCACAAATTATTGAATAAAATTCATTTTCCCGAACTGAATTATCGCGGATTGCTCAACACAATTCGTAATTCTTAGGAGTATGGTCACGACAACTGACCGTCGCACCGTTATGGAGAGTACACTCTTTAATGAGGAATTGTAATTGTGCAAGAACTCTTGACCACTTAGTTTACCCTAGTTAATTAGACACTTCTATGGTTGCCCAGCTAGAAACTAATAGCGGAAATTTGACTTTGAGCCTCTCATACTCAGTAGAAGGGTTAGTACAGGTTTTCACCAGTTCGCATCGTAACTTTTTCACGAGTGTCATGGCTCAAGCACTGAGAACGGCCGGACAAGGAACACCAGTGTTAGTCGTGCAGTTTCTCAAAGGCGGTATTCGTCAAGGACATAAATATCCCATCCAACTAGGACAAAAATTAGATTGGATTCGCTGCGATTTGCCTCGTTGTATTGATACACCGAATTTAGAAGAAAATGAAACCCATGCCATCCAAAGCCTGTGGCAATATACACAGTCCGTTGTTATTGAAGGTAAGTATTCTCTAGTAGTGTTAGATGAGTTAAGCTTGGCAATGAACTTTGGCTTAATTCCCGAAACGGAAGTCTTAGCTTTTCTGGCGAAACGTCCTGCTCATATCGATATCATTTTTACAGGTACAGAAATGCCCAAATCTATTCTGGATTTAGCAGATCAAATTACAGAGATCCGTCGTAGTCATCAACCTTGAGCTATTTAGAATTTAAGCTCAACAGTAAGAGCGGTTTTTGATGCGCTGATTTTAAATTTATATCGGTTTTGACTCGTGCTTGTTGTCATTTTAACTTTTGTGTCAGTACTTGACTAGCTGCCTAAAGTTGCTGATGTCAAGACTGATGTCGGATTAAGCAGGAATTGAGCAGCTTTTTGTGTCGTTGCTTCAGATAGCTGAATTTGTTTAAGAGTTACTAAACCTTCGCTGACAAAAGAATCTCTTACTAAAGCTTTCTCTCCTCCATTGAAGAGAGTTTCATAAAAAACTTCCTTAATTCCAGCAGAAATAATTAACTTCAAGCAAGACAAACAAGGTTCTAGAGTCACATAGATACTTGCCCCCTCTGTGGAAATACCGTGCTTTGCTGCTTGGGCGATCGCATTTGCTTCTGCATGGACAGCCCTTGATGGTAATGTTTTACTTGCATCGCAACTGCTTAACCCAGGATAGCAGTATCCTTGAGCCGTACAATGAGCCGAACCCGATGGTGAACCATTGTAACCCGTTGCTACCACTTGCTTATTTTTCACAATCACAGCGCCCACTGGAAAAGCAAGGCAAGTTGAACGAGTTGCTGCCAATTTAGCCAACATCAGAAAGTATTCATCCCATGTTGGTCTGAGGTAAGATTCGTCTCTTCGCAAAATATCATGCATAATTTGTTCACTGTAAACTGTTAACTCTTAACAGTCTACTGGGGAGTGCCGATGCCAAACCGCTTGGTCAAGGCATTTGAATGGTAAGATAAAAAGTTTGAAATTTGAGTAGATGTACATGACTTCTGATAGTCGAGTGATTGTTAAGGTGAAGCGATTGATACCAGAGGCACAACTCCCTAGATACGAACATCCTGGTGACTCAGGTGCTGATCTTGTCGCTGTCACTGACTACACACTGCAACCAATGCAATGGTTTGCCGTTCCCACGGGTTTATCAGCAGAGGTGCCAATGGGTTTTGAACTACAGATTCGCCCTCGAAGTGGCTTGGCACTCAAGCATGGTGTAACCGTATTGAATACACCTGGAACTGTTGATGCTGGTTACAGGGGAGAAATCAAAGTTATCTTGCTTAACTTGGGATCTGTTGCCTTCCAGATTAATAAAGGGCAGAAGATTGCCCAACTTGTTGTTGCCCCTGTTGCTTGGGGAAAATTTGAGGAAGTTGACGAATTATCCTCTTCCCAGCGTGGAAACGGTGGTTTTGGTTCAACAGGTATTACTTACGTTGAAGTAGGCAATGAACAATCTCAGCATTAGGTATTGGGTAATGGCTAAAGCGGTGATAGGGAAGATAATTCTCTATCTCCGCTTCACCAATTAGCACGCACCATATACGGAACAAAACTAAGGTGATCAATATGGAGGAATTTGTAGAATCGCTGACTGAAGAGGAAGGCAGTTTGCTACAGCCTTTTATGACTAATTTAGATCGATCTGTCTTTTGTTTGCGAAATCTACCTGAAGTTGTCAAAGGTGCATTGTTCTCACGATATAGTCGTAGCGATCGCAGCTTGCGCCGTATCTTGCTTGATGAGTTTATCAAAGCACCAGAAGCTCATTTTACTCATATTATTGGCGGAGGATATGACAATAACACTGACCAATTGGTAGCCATTCAACAAGCAGAAGCGTTTTATGATCGCGTTTTAATTGGTTATGGTGATGACTCAGTTGCAGAACTCGGAGGTGCCCATATTGCCTGTGAAGGAATTAGCAATATTGCCTCAATTGCCCTTGAGGACAGCCGTTTGGGAATTTCTCCCTTAGAAAAATCTACCAGATATGTCCCGTTTAATCAAAAAATCAAGGGCCGCTACCGCTACTATCGCGAGCCGTCTATTATAGCATCCAGATATGCAGAGTGTTATGAGTCCACCCTAGATCGTTTATTCGACACGTACACTGCATTAATCGATCCCCTATTAACGTGGGTACAGAGTCGTACACCGCGAGATCCTGATACCTCAGAACGAGCATACAAGAATGCCACAAAAGCCAAAACTTTAGATTTGTTGCGCGGGTTACTGCCAATGGCAACTTTAACTAACGTTGGTTTATTTGGCAACGGCCGCGCATTTGAATATTTGCTAGTTAAGTTTGCTGCCTCACCTCATGAGGAAGTGCGTACACTTGGATTGGCTATGCAACAAGAACTAGATCAAATTATACCTTCATTTGTTAAACGGGCAAAAACTGAACGGGGTGCCCAATATGCGCGATACCTTCAAATAAATCGTCAACGTACAGAACGACTTGCACAAAAACTTTTCGGGCAAACAGAAAGCAGTACCCCATTAATTCAATTACTTGAGTACGATCAAGATGCTGAAGAAAAGGTTGTTGCCGCGATCCTTTATTCCCACGCCGATCTTCGGTTGGCTGAAATTAAAGAATACGTTACCAATTTATCAGCAACAGAACGGGTTGAGATTATCAACACTTATGTAGGCGAACGAGAGTCTAGGTTCCATCGCCCTGGTCGTGCTTTTGAAGAAGTATATTATACATTCGATATCCTAGCAGATATTGGTGCGTATCGTGACTTGCACCGACACCGGATCTTGACACAAGAACGCCAACACTACTCTGTTCATCACGGGTATGTCGTTCCAGTAGAACTAGAATCCGCAAACCTGCAAGCGCAAATGCGCGAAGCCTTGGAGTATGCTGCACAAACAACTGAGTTGATTAGTTCAAACTTCCCAGATGCAGCACAATATGTTGTCCCTTTCGCTTATCGAGTACGCTGGCGAATTAAGTTGAATCTTCGTGAAGTTTATCATTTTGTGGAATTACGAAGTTCACGACAAGGACATCCTTCCTACCGCGCAATTGCACAAGAAATGTATCGACTTCTTTGGGAAGTTCATCCAACATTAGTAGCCAACATGCATTATGTTGACCTTAATGATTATGCACTCCAACGATTAGCCGCAGAGCAACGACTTGATATAAAGCTGAACAAAGAAGTGGGGAGTAAGAGCGGGTTTAATTCAGATAACTTATGAGCAAAAGCTCATAGCTTTTGAAACCCGCCCCTACTATCAACTAACCACTCACTATTAATATATTTTCATGAGCAATTTGCCCAAAATTGACCGTCAAAGAGAGCATCAAGCGAACGAACGGACTTTCTTAGCTTGGCTACGCACTTCTATAGCATTAGTTGGCTTTGGTTTTGCTATTGCTCGATTTGGGCTATTTCTGCGCCAGCTTAATTTTGCTCTAACTCGACAGCAACCAACCCCAAAACCCTTTTTTGACTCTGAAAGTTTAGGTATTTGTTTAGTACTTTTTGGTATTCTTACTATAGCCTTAGCAGCTTGGAGATATAACCAAGTTTTCTGGCAAATTGAACGAGGAGACTATCGACCTTCTCGCCTGGGTGTTTGGGTGATAACTGGAGTCGTAATTATTTTTGGATTTCTCAGTATTCCTCTACTTCTTTTGCGAAGTACGGTGCCGACTCCATCTCGCATTTTTCAACCCCAGTCCCGCAATTTCCGCTCTTAAGTAGAGATCCCAAGGGATTAAATTCAGTTACGTATAATGAGACAAAATAGTTAAAAAAGTGTTAAAAATATGGCATTAACTGCTTCAACAATGTTGCCGTTGGGCACTCAAGCATTGGACTTTAATCTACCAGAAGTCGTATCTAAGAAGAATATTTCACTGTCTAGCTTTGCTGATAAAAAAGTTATAGTTGTGATGTTTATCTGTAGACATTGCCCTTTTGTCAAACATATACAAGCAGAATTGGCGCAATTAGGAGAAGATTATGCCAACAGTGATGTCGGCATTGTTGGCATCAGCGCTAATGATGCTAAAAATTATCCAGATGATGCGCCCGATTCGTTGAGGGAAATGGCAATAGAACTAAGTTTTAAGTTTCCCTTGTGTTACGATGAAACTCAAGAGATAACGAAAGCTTACACGGCGGCTTGTACCCCGGATTTCTTTTTGTTTAATGCTGATCGCCAACTCGTTTATCGCGGACAATTGGACGAAAGCCGCCCTAGTAATGGCAAACCTGTTACAGGTACTGATTTACGTGCTGCTATTGAAGCTGCACGGACTGATGAGCAAGTTAAAGGTGAGCAAAAGCCAAGTATTGGCTGTAATATTAAGTGGAAACCGGGTAATGAACCCAGTTATTTTGGTTAGGAGTCAGGAGTTAAAACTAACAACTAACAACACATTAGTGCTGAATTTCTAAATTGAGGATATAACATCCTAGTTGAACTTTGCCAGCCCACAATTCGTATTCTACTCGTAAATGCTCAGGTAAAGGATGTCCGTTAAGCTTTAAAGCCCTGGTATAATTTCGGACGCGAATTGGTTCGTGAGGTTGTAATGATTCATTTGGCAACCAATAACGACTAATCGCATAAACGCCCTTTTCCCAGAAGTGACGGTAACTTAATTGAGAGTTACCTTGCATAGTCATAGTTACCCGGTAAGGGGAAATTTCCAGCCACAATAACCTGGGGCTACCAGCGTGAGTTTTGCTTTGCTCTAGTTGCCTAGTGGTAGATGGTGGCTTATCGGAGATAAATTTATTCTCTGAATTGAGATTCGTCTCCTGGCAATTTTTAATCGGTGGTGCAGTCAACAGCAAATGAAAGCGATCTCTGTCTTTTTGATACAATGTTGCAGCAGTTTCTAGAACAGACAAAATCGGAAGATCTGTAGAAATCAAGGACAGGGATACGGATTTACGGTGATGAGTTAGCATGGGAGCGAAGCTTTTGAAGGAATGAAATAAATATCAGTAAAGCTAGCAGGTCAGGGAAAGCGGTAGGATACAAGCGCAGTTACACGCCAGTTTATCCTAATGTCGCCTTCTGTTATAACCATAGAAACTAAAGAAAACATTTCTCAGAACTTAATTATTCAAACACCCCAGGCTGGATTCTCTTTAAAAGGCCGCATTCGGGTTCCAGGGGATAAATCTATCTCTCACAGGGCTTTAATGTTAGGTGCTATGGCTCATGGAGTTACCCAAATCCAAGGGCTACTCTTGGGAGAAGATCCCCGCAGCACGGCAAGCTGTTTCCAAGCTATGGGAGCAGAAATTTCCGAACTAAACACCGAATTGGTGCAGGTTAAAGGTATTGGCTTGGGAAATTTATTAGAACCACCTGATGTTTTAAATGCTGGCAACTCTGGTACTACCCTGCGATTAATGTTAGGCTTCTTAGCATCTCACGCGGGACGCTTCTTTACTGTAACAGGTGATAGTTCCTTGCGATCGCGTCCCATGTCCCGTGTCGTCAAACCTTTGCAACAAATGGGGGCACAAATTTGGGGACGAAAAGAGGCAACTCTCGCACCATTGGCAATTCAAGGACAGTCCCTTAAACCAATACACTACAATTCCCCCATTGCTTCGGCCCAAGTTAAATCTTGCATTCTGCTTGCGGGTTTGTCGATTGAGGGCAAAACCACGGTGACAGAACCAGAACTTTCCCGCGATCACAGCGAACGGATGCTACGAGCCTTTGGTGCAGAAGTCGTTGTCAACCCTGAGATTAATAGTGTAACCCTTATTGGTCCCGCTCAACTTACTGGGCAAAAGGTTATTGTTCCGGGAGATATCAGTTCAGCTGCTTTTTGGTTGGTAGCTGGGGCGATCGTTCCTGATTCTGAATTGGTGGTGGAAAATGTGGGGATCAACCCTACACGTACTGGTATTTTAGAAGCTTTGGCGATGATGGGAGCAGATATTCAGCTAGAAAACCAACGTGAAGTCGCTGGGGAACCAGTTGCCGATCTCCGGGTGCGTTCCAGTCGTTTGCAAAGTTGCACTATTTCTGGGGACATCATACCCCGTTTAATTGATGAAATTCCTGTTTTGGCTGTGGCAGCAGTTTTCGCTGAAGGAACGACAACGATTCGGGATGCGACTGAACTACGGGTGAAGGAAAGCGATCGCATTACTGTGACGGCACAGCAACTCAACAAAATGGGTGCCAAAGTTAACGAATTGCCTGATGGCATGGAAATTACTGGTGGAACTCCCCTCATAGGGACGGATGTCGATAGTCATACAGATCATCGCATCGCTATGAGCTTGGCAATTGCTGCTCTCAACGCTCATGGGACAACGACTATCCATCGTGCAGAAGCCGCCAGTGTCTCTTACCCAGCTTTCACCACTACACTGCAACAAGTCTGCGGATGAATTAGCAATCCTTAGATTCCCGACTTCTATTAGAAGTCGGAAATCTTACTTTAAAGTTAATTGCTAATTGCTATTACAATAAGATTACGATATCAGTCAGAAAAAAGCTTAATGATTCGCCTCACTCAGTACTCTCATGGCGGCGGTTGTGGTTGCAAAATTGCTCCAGCTCAATTGCAGGAAATCTTATCTGAGGTTCCTTTAAACCAAGTTTGGAAGCAACTGCTTGTAGGTACTCAAACTAGTGATGATGCTGCCGTTTATCAAATCAACGATCATCAAGCTTTAGTATTGACAACAGATTTCTTCATGCCCATTGTTGATGAACCTGTGGATTTTGGACGAATTGCGGCTACCAATGCTTTGTCTGATGTCTATGCTATGGGTGGAACCCCGATTTTAGCCTTAGCAGTATTGGGTATGCCGATTAATACTCTCCCAATGGAAGCTATTCAAGGTATTATGCTGGGTGGAGCAACAGTTTGTCAGGAGGCGGGAATTCCTCTTGCTGGCGGACATTCTATCGATTCCCCAGAACCTATTTTTGGCTTAGTTGCTGCTGGATTGGTACATCCAATGCAGGTGCAAAGAAATGCCACAGCCAAACCAGGAGACAAACTGATTTTGACGAAGCCTTTGGGTATTGGAGTGATGACGACGGCTCTCAAAAAAGGGCAATTGACACCAGATGCTTACGAATCAGTTTTGAAGGTAATGACGCAGCTCAATCGAGTGGGAGCAACTTTAGCAACTAACCCAGACGTTCACGCCATGACTGATATTACCGGATTTGGACTTCTGGGGCATTTACTAGAAGTCTGTCGGGGAAGTGCTGTGAGGGCAGAAATTTCGCTGTCTTTGATTCCGATTCTATCATTCGCTTTAAATTTGGCATCACAAGGCATTTTTCCGGGCGCAGCACGACGTAACTGGGATGGTTATCAATCTCAAATTCATCTCACAGAATTGAGGAATTTAACCGAGTGGGAAACATTACTGCTAGCAGATCCACAAACCAGTGGCGGCTTGCTGCTTGCTGTAGCACCGAATAGTATCTCAACTATTTTAGAGCAACTTTTAGCAGAGGGATATGGTTATTCTCGTGTTATTGGTGAGTGTACTGAAGGGGAAGTTGGGATTGAGGTGAAGAGGTAGTACCGCTTTAGAGAATTAAAAATTAAAAAAGCTTAATATCTTGTATCGTGAGCGATGCAAAAGAATACAGGTTTACAGTTGGTACTGTTGGGCATTGCCCACCACGGACAAATTTTTTAAATCTAATAGGAGCGCCATTCGTTAATTTTGCAACTTAATTAAAATTATAGATATTTTAGTATTTTTTTTACTTGGCGATATACATTTTGTATAGTATGCTTCTGAAAAGCTAGCAAAGCTAAGTTATGTGTCAGTTTTGGCAAGCTAATGCACTTCTAAACTGCGCTGCGTTATAACGCATATTAGTTTAGTACTTAGCAAATTTTTACATTTGTTTTGTTGCCAAAAATTTTCTCGGTACAAATCAAAGAATGTTCGTATAATCACCAAATATTACATTGGAGGAGATTCAGTTATGGGTTGGTTACAAAGACTTTTCGGGATAGAAAAACCTCAAGATGCTCAAGTTAACCCCGAGACATCTGCTGCACCAGAGGAAACTTCAACAGGCGAGACTGGGGAAAGTATTGCTCCCGAACGAGTAGGACTGAATGGAGAATACGATCAAAGTGGTTTGGCAAAACGAGTTGCCCTTGCTTTTGATCAGAGTTCTGAGTTTGATGATATTGACACACTATATGTTGCACAAACAGGCGGTACAGTAGTTTTAAAAGGGGAAGTCCCCAGTCAAGATATATTAGATAAAATGGTCGAAGTTGCCAGAGATGTTAGCGGTGCTACTGATGTCAACACAGATCAGGTTAGAGTCGGCTAATTTTGAGTTTTAAGAATACCGAGAATGAACAATCAACTTAAATTTCCTCGATTCACTATTGGATTTGCATTGTTAGCTGCGTTAATGCTTTCAAGCTGCGGTCAAAAGTCGGAAACACCTACTGCTAGCAACGACAGTAGTCCAGCCGCAACTCCAGCTTCTTCAGGCGCACCTGCTGCTGATACCTCAGGTTCTGGAGGAACAGCAGACACTCAAGGGGTAAAGCCTAATGGTACGACTTGTCCAAGCGGCTCCCCTGTTAAGGGTGAGACAACGAAGAAACGAGGTAAAATCTATATAGTTGCCAAGTCGCCTGATTATGCCAAGGCTCCCGTAGAGCTTTGCTTTAAAGATACAGCTTCGGCAGAAAAAGCAGGCTACAAAGCTCCCAAGTAAAGGATTAAATTTCTACCAAGAAAGTCTGGGAGATGAAAGTCTTTGAAGATGTGGTTCTATGACGAACCACATCTGTGCTTTAGCCGTCATAGTAAAATCTGACTCAACAGGTTAAAACCTGTTGTCTTTCTTTCTTCACTTACTTTTTTGATTATCGATATATCGTTTAATTACATCTGTACTTACTTGTCCTGTTGACGCTACAAAACGACTAGTACAGTACGGCGTAAATAGAGTTACCATTAAACAGCCAAAACTTTACCCTTATAAGTCCACTTAAATGGCTTTGCCATAGTGCGGTTAAAGTAGTCGATAAAATCTTCGATGCGGGTTTTGAGATGATCTTTACTGTAAAAGCTGGCACGCTTGAGCAACTTACGCATCAGGATACTAAACCAAATCTCAATTTGATTCAGCCCTTCGGGTGACGCTCGTTCCGACGCTCCTTCGTCGCTAACGCTAACGCTGCGAAGATCGCCAGTTGCTTCAAGTCGGGGAACCCGCCCAACGCACTGGCTCACCAAGAAGAATGTTTGGGGGTATAATGAAACACAATTTTATGTGTTGTGTCACTCAAAAACGCTGCCCGTGTTTGCATAGATTTGAGAATACCACTTTCGCCCTTAATACCAAGGTCGATGTTTAACCCCTCTTTTTCCGCCACCAGACGAACTAATGATTCGGATTGATGGGTGTTGAGACAATCCATAATTAAGTTCCATTTTTTAGCATCAGAGTCGCTTTCAATAATTTTACGAATGTTTTGAGCAAAGTCCTGTTCAGTTCTGGTGTCTCCGCAAGTAGGATGGATAATTTGACCGGTGACGACATTGAAATTGGCGATTAATGCTTGTGTTCCATGGCGAATATACTCAAATTCTTGTCGCTGAACTTTACCTGGGCGCAATGGTAAATCTTTTTCTTTCCGCTCAATTGCTTGAATACCAGTCATTTCATCAACACACACCGTTCGTTCTCCAACGACATCACGTTCCATCGCCGTTAAATATAGGTTGCTGATGTTTTGGACTTTGGCATCAAATTTTTCATCGAGTTCAGTGTGTCAACCAGTAACTACTTAAGAGTGTGGCTTGATTTGGGCTTCTTCTAACAGTCGTCCGACGTGGCGTGGGGATATGCTTTCGACAATACACTGTTTAACCATTTCTTCGGCAAGTTCGCGGGCAGTCCAATGGCTGATAGGTCGTCCTATGTGTATAGGTGTGCAGCCAAAGAAATTACCGATTTGGCGATCGCGAGTCAGGTTGGAAAGCAGGTTTCAGTTTTTACACTTACCCGATTAGCAAGCACCGTTTCTATTGAACACAGCCTTTAGAGTTCTCAATATCAAACTAATATCGTATGAAATAGACCACTTGCGTTGGTAATCTAGATCCATGCGAACAATATCTTCAAACTCTTTGATGCCGGAGCGACCATTAGCCTGCCATTCGCCAGTAATACCGGGTTTGACATTTAACCGTTCCCAGTGGTGGCTTGAGTAGTGCATGACTTCATCGGGAGTGGGAGGGCGGGTGCCGACTAGACTCATTTCCCCTAGCAGCACGTTCCAGAACTGGGGGAGTTCGTCTAAGCTGGTACGACGGAGTAATCTGCCTACACGGGTAATGCGAGGGTCATTCTCATTTTTGAAGATCTGATGACCTTTGGCTTCGTTATTGACCAGATGCTTGAGTTTATCGGCTCCAACAATCATTGAGCGGAATTTCCAGATCCGGAAGGAGCGACCGTTGAGACCACAGCGAATTTGACTGTAGAAGATGGGACCAGGGTTATCCAGCTTCATAGCTAGAGCAACAGGAATCGCTACGACTGCTGTAATCCCTATTCCTACAACAGCACCCAGGATGTCAATCATGCGCTTCACTTTGCTTTGTACAGAAAGATGTTGTGGAAGTTTAGCAAAATTAGCGGTGTGTTCACTATCCAAAACTTCTATATGAATAGTATGGGAAGTAGAAATGTTAGACATGGTACTCAGAGTTTACGAATTCAGTTGGCTAAAAGTCAATGGCTGTAATGCGATCGCCCAGTTGGTTGAGAGCCGCAAAGAGAGTGTGTTCTATGTTGTTTGTTCGCCGTGGTTTGAGGTAATGGCGTTGGCGATTACTAAACCCAAGAAAACGAAGTTGCCTATGATATAGCGCTGCCACAGCCGAGTCGGTTCCATAGCTAGTCGCCACAGCCACTCCATACCAAAAGCACGAATTGAATACGGGGCACGGGGTACACGTTGAGCTACGAAATCGAACAGACCCCCCACTCCCATACAAGTGATATCGCGTAGTTGGCTTGCATATTGGTCGATCCAAATTTCCTGTTGCGGTACGCCCATTGCTACTAACAGCAGGTGCGGGCGGGCAGCCCGAATGGTTTCTAATATCTGCGAGGTTTCTACTTTAGAGAAGTAGCCGTGGTGAGTTCCAGCAATGACCAAGCTAGGATATGCGTTTTTCAAGTTAGCTGCGGCTTCTTCAGCTACCCCAGGCTTGGCACCCAGAAGGTATACAGATAAACCTTTCTTTGCCCCTTCCTTGCATAGAACTGGAACTAGGTCTGTACCATTGAGATTGTATACTAACGGTGTACCCAGCAAGGCACTACCCCAGCAAACTCCGCTCCCATCTGCCAACAATAAATCACTGTGAGCTAACGCTTTCGCTAGAGCAGGATTTTGAGATGCGGTTACCATAGTGTGTGCATTGCCATAATACACGCGACCACCCTGTCGCTTTAGCAATTGCATCAGTAATCGATCAATTGCCTCCGACCAAGACATCCGATTGAAACGGGTATTGAGAAAACTAACTTCGTCTGCCATATAACTTAAAGCTTGCTACTTGATGGTGGGAAAACAGTGGGGTTCAAAGCAGAGGCCGCATTGCTCTATCACCGGAATTTACTGATAGTTATGTGTCCGAGTGATGTCAAGCCCGTTTAGCAACTTGCTATACAGGTAGAACAAAGCTAATATCTTTATCTGTTGAGGCTCTGAACATACTTGCATCACGTACAATTGCCTAACCACAACAAGTAATTTCTATTTAATTTGAGACAAATATAAGTCTCTAGCAAAGTATCCTCCGTAAATACCAATGGAAAATACTATCTGATGGCTATGGATAGTTTCATACATACAGCATCCTTATAGAAGGATAAAATTGTCCACCTAACTATCCGCTTAGCTGTATTGTGCAGACAGTTTTCGCTTTATGCTAGACTTACAAAGAAACGTAGCTATGAGTCACGGGCAACTGGCTGAAGGTCAAAATAGCTGTATTAACCTACAAGTAAACTCACTGCATTTTGCTCTGATTCGGTTAGGACTATGTTTTGCTGTTTGTACTAATTTCTACAAGAATATTGAGTTATCTAAAATATTTTTTTGCTATTAGTGCTTCTCAAGCGCCTTAAGATTTAGAAAAAAGCGCAATGTATTACCAAAATATGAATAATAATAATTTATTAAGTAATTATGCCAAGAGACATTTTAAAATTTAGAGTGTTGGCTGTACATCTACTAACATTCAACTAAAGTGCAGTTATCATGGGAATACCTCGAATTATGGTTATTGGTAGCAAAGTTACTACTGTGCAGCGTGTCAGTCGGTACTGCTTGAAACAGGGAGCAGAAGTCTTCCCCTATTACGGTATCCCCACAGATGAGGAGATCACTCTATTCGCCCCCCAAGTTTTTGTGTTATGTCTACCCATGCCTAAAGAACTCCAGTACGATATACTTCAGCCCTACATTTTGTGGTCGGAACATTTTGTCAGCGAAGATTTACTATTGGTGAAAAGCTATAGAGAACTGTATGCCCGTCTACAGGAATCCCTTGCAGCTTAAATCAACCCTGAGCGTACAGCCAATGCTGCGGCTTGGACGCGATCGTCAACACTTAGTTTATTGAGAAGCATACGCACATAAGACTTGACCGTTCCCAGTGAGAGGTAGAGTTGAGTAGCAATTTCCTGATTTGAACATCCTTTGGCAATAAGTTGAAGGATCTCGTGCTCGCGATTACTGAGAGTTGGTTGTTGAACTACCTCTAATGTAGAAGAATTCTTGCGAGCGACAACGGTAGGCTTCAGCATCCGAGAAACCTTTTGCGCTATTTGAGGATCTAGATAAGCACCACCTTGCAGGATTAATTGAATCACAGCAACGAGTTGTTCCCATTCGATGGTCTTAAGGCAATAACCATCTGCACCAGCACCAAGCATTCCCATCACCTGAGTGTCATTGTCAAACGCACTCAAGGCAAGGATTCGAGTAGCAGAGTTGTCACTTTTTATTTGCTGCGTCGCTGTGATTCCATCCATATCTGGCATGTCGATATCCATCAAAACGACATCTGGTTGAAGTTGAGCAGCCAATTCAATTGCCTGCAAACCTTCACCGGCCTCGCCAACCACACTAAACCCAGGTTCAAGAGTAAATTGACCTTTCATTCCTCGGCGGATCAAAGCGTGGTCATCCACCAGTAGAATCCGTATAATTTTCTGTTCGCCACTGTCAGTCATTATTTCTCCTCCATTTCCAATTCATGCGTAAACTTAGCTTTATCAATGAAAACTGGGAGGGTAAACCAAAAGGTGCTACCCTCTCCAAAAGTACTTTCGACACCAATGGTACCTCCATGAACCTCGATAATTTGACGACATAAGTACAGACCAAGCCCAGCAATCCCACGCCCACTTCGTCCCTGACTAAAGCGGTGGAATAACCGTTCCTTTTCCTGCAGTGTAATTCCCGGACCGCGATCGCTCACTGATACCTTCACTCGATCAACTCCAAGCAGTGCTACCTCAAGGAAAATTTCCTTGTTTAACTCACTCACCCGCACAGCGTTATCAAGCAGGTTTTGCACAACTCGTCGGATCTCTATTTCATCACCGTAGACAATCGGCAGTAATTGAGAAATATTATAGCTAAGAATAACTTGACGCTTTGAGGATGCCTCGCTCTGGGCAATTGCTTTGACAAAAATTCTATCCCAGTTAAGAGGTTCGTAACTGAGGTGACTACTATCAGCTTCATAGCGAGAGACGTCCAATAGAGCTTCCACAAGCTTGAGGAGATCCTCGTTAGCTTGGCGGTACTCTTGAAACACCTCCCTCCAGGTATGATCCACCATACCAAAAGCTCCTTTAAGCATGGAGTCCAGCGTAGTGCGGGTGGCAAGCAGAGGGGTACGCAAGTCGTGGGAGAGGGCAGAGATCAAGTCCTTAAGGTTTTGGTTCCACACCTCAATGCGTTGCTGACGTTGGTCAGCCTGATCTGCCATTGCATCGAGAACTTCAGCCAGTTGACCGATTTCGTTGGGAGACGAATAGCCAAGCTGGACATTCATTTGACCTGCTTGCCAAAGTTTGCTTACTTCCGTTAACTTGTGTAGAGGAACTTGGACTTTTAGATGCAAAAGCCGGATGTTCCAGCCTACTCCTAAAAGAATCGCCACTGTGCTGAGGATATTCACGGCAGTGTTGATACGGTAGAGTTGCTCCAAGCGTTGCTTGCGTTCGCCCAAAAGTATCTCCTCTCGCTCAAGTAAGCTCTGAATCTGAGAACGTAAGGAATTGAATGCGGTATTTTCTGCTAATGGTTCATCAAAGCAACTTTGAGGAGTGGAACTTCTCTGTATCTCTGTGTCTTCTTGTCTCCGCGTTAGTCTACACCCGTCATTTTCGGGTTGAGCGGCATACCTGTTGGCATCAAAGAGCTTCATTCGATCCAACTCACTCTGCCAACGATTGTGGAGATATTTGATTTGTTCGAGTTGCTTCAGTTGGGTATGGTTATCCTTTACAAGGTTGTATAGGTGGTTGAAGCTGTTGCTGAAGGCGCTATGCTTTTGAGTGTAATGCTCTAAGGTGGCTCTTTCCTCATCTACCGCAGCATTGAGCAGACGTTCTGCTTCTTTCTCTACTAGTAAAGTAGGGGTAACCCAGTCTGCTGTTTGCCTCGTTCTCTGTTCTATGCTGAGGTTCAAGCATTGTTGCCCTACTATTAATAACACCAACATTAAAAAGCAACTATACAAGGGAGTAAACAAACTAGCTTTCCCAGTCGAGCGACCTAGAAAACGCCGCAAATCATTAATAGCTAACACTAATTATATAAATCCTAATACTTATACATGTGATCCCTGATAATCAACTGGCATATGGGTTGAGTCAAATTTGCTGCAATCCCATAACTCCACCAGAACTCTTCTTTTTGTATTTTTTTAATACACATATTTACTGAGTTTGGTACAGAATAGATGCACTCGCTCTTGTATCTCAGCAACTATAGGAGTGATAAATTGACTACCTCGTTCAACTAATGCAAACAAAACGAGTGTTGAGAAAAATTACTATAGCAGTCCCATTTAATTCGCGAACAGAGCCGACAAGGAAGACGACAGAAACAATACAGATTAACGAAATATCTTCACAATTCATTTAAGAATATTCTACAGCCATTTAACCAATAATAAATATAGTTACTAAGTGTTTTACTGAGATTACTGTACATTATTTAATTTTTAATTACAACTATCTTAACGCTCTTGTTCTAAATATGCTTAATGTAATATTGAAAACCACGCATTTATTATGATGCTAATTGCTTTACTTGCTAAATTAGCGACACTTCTTGAGGGCAAGGTCTAAAAAAGTTAGCGAGCTTTGCTGTAGCTTTTTAATTTGATCTTCGTGTTATGACAACACGAACCTAACATCTTTTTGTCAATCGGAATTACTGTTAAAATTAGGTATAATATATACAGACGAAAAGATAACTTTACTATGACTAAAATTTGCTCATGGTAATTATATTTTTGTTGTACGAGAGTGATGAATAAGCAACAAGCTACACACTGCACATAATTTTACGGGGTTCCGTAGTAAATTCCTCTACCATTGGTACCAATGAAAACTAATCCAAATTGTTGCCTGCTAGCCTCCATCACAATTGGATCATCTCCGATCGCCTGAGTGCGAGCGCCAATACTTGTCCATGTTTCTCCACAATCCAGTGACAGAAAGATTCCCTCGCCTAAACCAGCAACCTTACCATACAAATACAGCGCCCCAATTTTGCTTCCCATCGGTGGCTTGCCGATCGCGAATAAATACGCTCTCTCCACCTTAGCAATCTTGGCAAACTTGACACCGCCATCTGTTGAGCGATAAAGCCCCTTCCAGTTGAGACTCACCCAAACTTCGTTGCTGATTCCCGGAAATGTTTTGAGCATCGACCAACCTTCATTCGGCAAAGATGAGTTCACAATCCTAAAGGATGCGCCCCGGTCGATACTACGGTAGACTTGGCCGCCAGTATAGTAGTAAAATGTGTTACCATCGACTTTATCTGCTGCCAGTGGTTGACCCCAGTACCACGGTCCTTTTGGTCCACTAGGCAATCCCGATACAGTACTCCACGAAGCTCCACCATCGGTTGTGCGAATAGGTTGCCCCTCACTGGGGATGACAACGAATAAGTTTGGGTGAGTCGCCGACATAGCTACACGCAGTGGTATTGTATTCTGCGGAAATGACGAAAACTTTGTCCAAGTCTGTCCGCCGTCTGTCGAAGTTGCTCCTGTATAGGTGTTGTTCCATCGGTTACCGCCGACACGTACCATTCGTAAAGGATTGCTTTCGCTGTAGGCAAGGCTGTAGGTATCCTGAAACCGGGGACTGTTCAAGCCACCCAACTGGAATGACGGGTAAGTATCTAGTCCCAAGCTATGGTTAAACCCATCTACATCAGCCACACCACTTAACAACAGCGATCCACTGGGAGGTGAGACGAGGGCAAAGCTTACCAACTCCTCATGTCCTTTTTCATAGTTTAACCAGACAGACTGCTGCTCGTTGATGTTGTCTGTTTGCCATGTTCCGAACCAGTCAGTTAACCAAACTTTACCAGGAATTTTCGGATCGAATTCAATCGCTGAGGTGGCTGAGCCAAAATACCAGTCGTGCCACCAAGGGACTTGAGGCTTCAGTGTCTGCCTTTTCTGCTGCCAAGTAGCACCACCATTAGTAGATTGAAATACTCTACAATAATCTTCTGTTCGATTATACTGATCGTAAACGGTCAAAACATGATTGGGGTTCAGTGGATCTACAGCAAGGGCATCGAATTGAGTTTTCGCGTTAGTTGGCGTAATATTGCGCCAAACCCCGTTTGCATATTTACTAACTCCTAAGGTGTGTGTCACATACAAGACTTCGGTGCTAGCGATCGCCATTCGATTCACACCTTTTGGACTTCCTGCTATTTTGCTCCAGGTAACACCCGTGTCAGTAGATTTATAGACTCCGTCTCCGTAGGCATTGGCATAAACAACACCAGACACCTTTTTATTAAACAAAATGCCTGCGATTCCAATATCTGCTTTAGGCTTTCCAGGGAATGACGTAACTTTAACCCATGTGACGCCAGCATCTAAAGACTTCCAAAGCCCATTCATCCGGGAACCAAAGAAAATCACCTTGGAATTAAATGGATTGACAGCCAGTCTTTCTCCCACCCATCGTTGAGTCTCGTTGCCCCCCATCGGCAAGTCTATCTTCAACTTAGTCCAGGTTTTGCCGCGATCTGAAGACTTAAAAATTGTCCCCAAGCCTGCCTTCTCTACATATTTGCCAGCTGCAATATAGACAATATTCGGGTTATTCGGGTCGAGTGCGAGTGCTTCTCCCCCATAATAGTTGCTCTGTTGCAACCCAAAGTGGTCAGTTAGGGGAATCCATCTGTGATCTACCGAATCCCAACGATAAAATCCACCTATATCCGTTTTAATGTATACTAGATCACGCTGTAGTGGATGCGGGTAAACGCCCGTAACATAACCACCTCCTCCCAAAGCAACATTACCCCAGTGATACCTTGATGTAACACTGCAAGTAGGCTTAAGGGGTGCAAGTGCTATGGCAGTAGCGATCGCAATTGTCGCAATGCATGTTGTTCCTAACGAAACCCAGAAACGGCGGCGCATACGGATTGGCTAGATTATCGACAACACAAGCCCACAGGCAAAGTAAACCAGAAAGTGCTACCTTGACCGAGAGTACTTTCGACGCCAATGATACCTTTATAATTATGAATTATTATGACTGGTCTTGCAAGATACGACGTCTTTGTGTTGCCCCTGTACTTTTTAAAGCAAATGCCTCAATTTGACTGTAAAGTGACTGGGGCAGGAGCCAAAGGAAATAGGCAGCAGCCAAGCTGATTAGTGTACGGCGCGGCTCCTCAAGGAGAATACGCCAGTTCGTCGCCAAAGCTCGATTGACAAGTTCCACAGCCATTGAACTATCTTGCAGACGTACTGCCCTACGAGCTAAATAGCGCAACTGATAAGCTCTAGCCAGCGTTTCCCTTTGATTAACTATTTCTGGAGCATAGGAGCGTGTCTTTTCAATCACCTTTTCCCAAGAATCTAACTGCTTGAGCATATTTGCTGAAAGTCCGCCTGAATTCACTCGGTACAAAGTTAGAGCTTCAGAAATGCCTTCTATTTGCCAATCAGTCTGAATGGAAATGCGAATCCAGCATTCGATGTCCTCCGATTGGCGGAAGTGTTCATCAAAGTAAAAATCCTCTACACAACCGTGAAGATTATCTTGGAATTTAATTGCTTCAAAAACTTCAGAGCGAACCATCGGAGCCGAACCATTGCCAACTGGATTGCGGCAAAGTAAATAAGGTGTAGTGATTCCTTTGAGCTTAGGCATCTGATAAGTACCTAAGGGTTTTCCAACTTCGTTGATAAAAGCAGAGCGGCTAAAGCTAACACCGACGGCAGGCGAATTCTCTAGGTGAGCAATCTGTTTTTCGAGCTTTTCTGGCAACCAAAGATCATCTCCATCTAAAAAAGCTAAATATTCTCCTTGAGCATGGCGTATACCTGTATTCCTAGCTCCTGCTAATCCTCGGTTTTCCTGGTGAATGATTTTAATTCTATGGTCTGTGAATTGCTGACAAATCTCTATACTCTTATCTGGAGTTGCATCATCGATAATGAGAATCTCGAAATTTTTATAAGTTTGCTCGAGAACTGATTGCAGCGTAGTAGCTATATAATTCTCGACTCCGTATACTGGAATAATTACAGAAACTTTTTTCATAAATGAAGACCGACTTTGTTTGAGTCAAGATCTCAGGTTGTACTACTAGTAACGTAATCTCTAATACAGTCATGAAAACACTACCTACTGGCTATGATCGCCTTAGTGGCTGATACCATCCAAACGGAGTGTGAGAATCGTCCACCTGGCTATCCACCTGGTTATTGGCTCGAGCCTAACTGCTAAGTTTGTAAGAGAAAGTCACGGAGTTGCTTGCCAATAGCCTCAGGCGAAAAGCAGTTAGAAGCCCGATTGCGAGCAAGTTTACCCAACTCGTCCCCCCAAGCGGAATCATCCAAAACGCGACAGAGCGCCAACGCCAGTGCCGTTGCGTTACCACGTGGCACGACTAGCCCACCTGAAGCCTCGCCCTCCTCAAGAATGTCGGGCACGCCAGGAGCATCAGCTGCGACTACAGGCAAACCGCAAGCCATTGCCTCAACTGGCGCGACTGGAAAGCCTTCTTGTCGGGAAGGGAGGGTATAAACGTTAGCAGCACAGAGGTATTGCTGAATCCTGGTGCGATCGCGCACAAATTCGTCTACCCAAATCACCCCCCGCAGTTGCAGAGCTTCTATAAGCTGGCGCAGTTTGTTCGCATCGCTGCCCGTTCCCACTAACAGCAACTGTAGCTTTGTCTCTTGACGTTGAGAGCAAATTTGATTCCACGCGTCCAATAGGACATCCAATCCCTTGCGCTCTATCTCGACACGCCCGTGCCATACTACCACCTTAGCATCAAGTGGGATACCGAGCGCCGCCCGTGCCTCTTCGCGGCTGATCCCACCCCATGTTGCCACATTTAATGGGTTGAAAATACGAGCTACCCTAGCAGGCGATACACCATACGAGGCATTTACTCGTTGAATCTCGGTTTTCGTCGGAATAATTAAGCCGGAACATCTCCTCATTGCCTGTAGACGCAGAGGATATTCAAGTAAGCTTTGCTGCAAGTCACCTCCTTGGAAGGTAGCAAACACTGGCAAACGCATCAATTGCCCTAAAAGCACGCAAGCGTCGAAGCGGGCATATTCATACTCCTGACACAAAATAGCATTGCAACCCTCACGCCGTAGTTCGCGAGCAAGTAACATCAAAGGCGTAGATAAGTAAGAGCCTAAATTCTTGACTACATCCTTAAATGTGACTAATAGGGAAGGGCGCGTATTTTGAGTGGCGTAGACATCGCTGAACTTTTCGTTCTTACTTACCCCATAAACGTTCAGCGCTTGGCGACGAACACCACGGTAAGTACGGTAAATTTTTGTAGTAGGTAATAGACATATACTAGCACCAGTTGGCTTATGTGTAAAGCGTGATGGTGCAGTAACATTTGCGGAAAAACAAAATAGCACTGTCCGCACACCAACTAGCTGCAGAGCATCAATGTACCCAAACATCCAGCTACCCATAAACTCGTTACAGAAAGCCTCGAATGATACTCCAATGGTGTCTAAAAAGTCTTCGATCAGATCGCCATAAGGTAGTAGAGCAACTGTCGGCTTTGACAGAGTGTTCGCTTTTAGCAAGCGATCGCTGTTATTTTCGTCTGGTTGAGAACTGGGTATTAACAAGTCAGGTGAAGTACTAAGCAAATTTGAAATGTTTTTCATCGTTGGAGTAGAGGCTGACGATTTGCACGAATTTTGCTGAGAAACTGGAGAAGGTTGTTAGTCATTTCCGGTGAGAATATTCGTAACAATAGAAACTTGAGTACTAGCTTTTGAAATCTTCTGTTTAGTAAAGTCTGCGGCTGTAAACGAATTGCCATCCACAAGTGCTGCTCAGCCTGTTTGACTCCACTCATATCAGTGCTGTGCTTCAGATATAAATCTGCACAATATTTGTGAAAACTTGTAAAGCTTTGATTTTTCAGATATTGAAGTTCTGGTGGAGCCGAGCGATATGCCTTTTCAAGCGTTATAAGACTTGCTTGCTTCATCACCTCTACTTTAGAGGACATTGCTCCTGTAGAGCGACGATAGTAAATTTGGTGCTTGGGAACGACAACAAAATGCCAATGAAGCGCTAGCCGCAACCAATAGTCCCAATCTTCACAAGATTTAAGTGCCGGATCGAACTCTCCTGTTAAGTCGATCGCTTGCTTGCGAATCAAAGTATTTGAGCCGTTATAAATAAAATCACCAACTAACAGGTTGGCATAAACGTTACCTTCAAAGAATACGGGTTCACTAGGATGGAAAGATAAAGAGTGTCCTTTCTCCTCCATGAAATAAATCCAGCTGTAAGCAACTCCTGCATTTGGATGCTGTTGCAAGGCTGCTAATTGTAGTTCTAACTTATCAGGTGTCCATAAGTCATCGGCATCGAGAAAGGCAATAAACTCTCCAGTGGCATGAGAGATACCACGATTGCGAGCCACTGGTAAACCACCATTGCTGTAGGAGAAAATTTTGATCCGGGGATCATCGACTGTATTTAGTAATTCTACAGTTCTGTCAGTCGAACCATCATTAATGACTACGATCTCAAAATTTGAGAAGCTTTGTTGCTGAACTGATGCAATTGTTTCTAATATTGTTCTCTCCGCATTGTAGGCTGGAATAATGACAGATATGGTTACCATTGCAGCTTTGGCTCCTCAAAAAAATTTAGGTCATGATTTATGATAGTTATGATATTGCTGGTAATTTTAGTGATGAAAGCTGGAGAACTACCCACCTTTTGATAAACCATTTAATCAGATTATGAGTGTATTTTTCTAGTAATAGTTTAGGATTTAAAGTGATGGCTTTCCACAATTTATGACCACCACAACTCAGATCACTAATATTAAGACTGTATTGCAAAATTTTTTCTGCACAATAGCGGTAAACCCAAGCCAAACTCTGATTTTTCAGATAGTTAAGTTCTGAAGGAGTTGCTTGATATACCTTTTCAAACATTACAAGTTGTTGTTTTTCTATGCCATCAATTTTGGACGACATTCCTCCTGAAGATTGACGGTAGAGAATTTGGTGTTTGGGAACGACAACAAAAGATGAATGGGCTGCCAGTCGTATCCAATAATCCCAATCCGCACAATGAGGGAATGCAGAATCAAACTCTCCTGTTGACTCAATAGCCTGTTTAGAAATCAAAGGATTCGATCCGCTTGCCAGAAAATTATTGACTAACAACTGAGCATAAACATTACCTTCAAAGAATGCAGGCTCACCTGGGGATAAAGATGCTCCCCGATCATCCATAAAAGAAGTCCAGCTATAAGCAACTCCTGCATTTGGATGCTGTTGCAAGGCTGTCAGTTGTAGTTCCAACTTATCAGATGTCCATAAGTCATCGGCATCGAGAAAGGCAATAAATTCTCCAGTGGCATGAGAGATCCCACGATTGCGAGCCACACAAACTCCACCATTCTCATAAGAGAAAATTTTCAGGCGTTTATCTGCGACACTATGAAGTAATTCTAGAGTGCGATCGCTTGAGCCATCGTTAATCAAAATCATCTCAAAATTAGAGAAGGTTTGTTGCTGAACTGATGCGATCGTTTCTAAGATAGTGCGTTCAGCATTGTATGCTGGAATGATAACTGAAACTAAAGGATCTGGGTGCATATGGTGTACCTTGACAAGATTAAAACTTAGCCACATGGTTTCAAAGAAGCATTAGATAAAGCACTTTCAAATGCTTTCAAGTCTCTGTTTTTTATACCTTCTGGGTTAAGAGAAAGTCACGTAGTTGTCTGCCAATCGCCTCAAGAGAAAAGCATTCCTCTGCCCGACATCGAGCAAGCTTGCCCAACTTGTGTCCCCAAGCTTCATCGTCAATAACCCGAGCCAGTGCAGAAGCAAGTGCTGCCGCATCATCGCGTGGCACTACTAATCCACCTGAAGCCTCACCTTTCTCGAAGATATCAGGTACACCTTGAGCATCAGTTGCTACCACGGGTAGACTGCAAGCCATTGCTTCAATCGGGGCTACGGGAAAGCCTTCCTTTCGAGATGAAAGAGTATAAACGTCGGCAGCAGAAAGGTATTGCTGAATCATGTTGCGATCGCGTACATATTCATCTATCCATAAGACGCCTTGTAACTGCATATTATCGATCATCTGGTGGAGTTTGCTCGCATCGCTGCCCGTCCCCACCAGCAGCAGCCGTAGATCTTTACCAGAGTGATCGCAGCAGATTTGATTCCAAGCCTCTAGCAGGACGTCCAGCCCCTTGCTCCAGATCTCCATGCGTCCGTGATACACTACTACGCGAGCATGAGTTGAAATACCAAGCGCCGCCCGTGCCTTGTCACGGTTGATACCACGCCATGTTGCCACGTCCATTGGGTTGAAAATACGGGCTACTTTAGTAGACGGCACGCCGTAGCTTGCACACACCCGTTGGAGCTCGGTTTGGGTAGCGATGATTAAGCCAGATCCTGCTCGCATTGCCAGCCAGCGTGAAGGGTATTCGATGATACTCTGTATTTTTTCACCTCCTTGGAAAGTGGCGAATACAGGTAGACGCATGAACTTCCCCAAAAGCACGCAAGTGTCGAAGCGTACAGACTCATAATCCTGACATAAAATGGCATCACAGCCCTCGCGCCTTAACTCCTTGGCGAGCAACCACAGTGGCGTAGATAGGTAAGAGCCTAAGCTTTTGATTGAGTCTTTGATTGCTTCCAATCGGGAACGGTGGGTGCTACCTGTAGGTTGAACATCGCTAACGTTCTTCTTGATCCTCCCCCCGGAAACGTCAACTGCTTGACGTCGAATAGCACGATAGGCACGGTAGATCTTGGGTGAAGGTAGTACGCACACTGTAGCACCAGTGGGCACATGCTTAAAGCGTACCGTTTCGGAAAAGCGGGACGAAAAGAAGAACAATACCGTTCGCACACCAGCTAGTTGCAGAGCATCAATGTAGTTGAACATCCAGCCACCCGTTAACTCATTGCAAAAAGTCTCAAGGGAAACCCCAATGGTGTCGAAAAAGTCCTCGAATAGGTCACAGCAAGGCAGCAAAGCAACAGTCGGCTGAGGTAGACTACTTATGGGGAACGAAGAGTGATCGCCTTCTTTAAGATTTTCTGGGACTGAGTTAATCATGTAGTTATCAATCGCTGTCGGATTTATAATTTTTGCTCAAGTGAGAAAGATGAATTTTTACTGAAGACATATTTAATAGCCCATATACTGAAGATAGATTGCAACATGACTTGACAAATTAATACTGATATCGCTACACCAAAGATTCCCCATTTCACAGCTACTAGTAGGGAAATTGCGAAGATCACTGTATAAATCAAATTCCAGTAGAGAACGATTTGTGTTGCACCAACTGCCTTGAGTAGTAGATAAGTTGCATTAGCAACAGGAAGCGGTAGCGCTGAGAGACAGATAAGTACTAAGATAGGAACTGCCGTTGCCCATTTTTGCCCAAAAATAATTGGCACATAGAATGGAGCTAAACTCGACTGTATCAAAATGAGTGGAACTACGATTACGACAGTTGATTTGAGACTATTAAAAAATTTATCTTTAAGCTGTAGAAAGTTTCCCCGAACCTCACAAAGATGGGGGAATAAAGCCGAAGTAAATGCACCCATTACATTCTGACTGATTCCTAATCCAGCATTAAAAGCAAAATAGTATATTCCTAAAGCATCAATTCCCAAAAAACGTCCAATTATTAAGTAATCTATATTACCTCTTACTTTACCGAGTAACTCAACGCCCAGTAAATCTTTGCTATAGTTAGTGATTTCTTGCCATCGATTAAGCTGGAATAACTTGGGAGATCGCCACGGATGATTCATGTTATTGATTACAATCCATACTGGCGTCGTTAGAACTGTGGACAAGACTACAGCCCACATTCCTAGACCCAATAGCGCTAAACTTACAGTGAGAATATTGCTTAATATAGACTGGGTGACGTTACATAATGCCGTAATCTTTAGTCGGTTGTCTCGTTGAATAAGTGCAGACTGAACCATGAAGAACGGCAGCATTAAGTAGACTAAAGCGAGAACGCAAATAGGCACTACGACTTGGTTATCTTTATAAAACCAAGCAATTGGAAAAGCAGCAATACATTGAATAATAAAAAGTAAGCCACACAAAATCCAATTCAGCCAATATGATGTATCACAAATTACTTTTAAATCCTGTTCATCTGCCTGAATAATCTTAGCTCCAATACCATATCTGAGGGTGAAAACAGTTGTAAATTCATATGTAGTCAAAACGACTGATACAAGTCCGTAATCGTGGGGACTAAACATGCGAGCTAAAGTAAACGTTGTCCCCAAACGGAAGATCCGATTTGCTAACTCCGCCCCCCCTAGCCAACCAACATTACGAATAAATTGACCTGATAATTTCTGCTTCAGCTTATTGATCATCATTACCAATATAATTAGATTTTTTCCGGTAATTCACCTTCTAAATAGATGTTACGACCCTTGTACTTGCTAAGAGAGATATGAGTCTGCTCTTCTCCTTTAAATGCCATGCCCATTATTACCAAACCCGGCCAATATAGGTAAGATAAAATTTCTAAATTCTCACCAAATGTATAGAGAAATAAGATTAATACTATGCTAAAAGCTACTTTGGCAGTTTCACTTTTTTGAGCTATAACTAATAAATATAAAAAACTACATAACAGAGGAAAAGCTAAGGCTAAAGTTCCTACAAAACCCTTGACAAATAAAAGACCATACCAAGTATGATGAGAGCCTATCGGCATATATTCTACTAAATGCGGTCCTTGTTCTACAACGCCATGTCCCCACAAAAATGCTTCATTCCACGAACGATAGAGGGCTATTTTGGCTAAAGTTTCACGAACTCGAGAAGATTCTGGTCTAGCGTCTGCGAATTTCTGTTGAAAAGCTTCATAACTATTAAATAAAGTTGTTGTGATTAAACTAGTGATGAAACTGCCAAAGCCTAAAGCAATTAAAACGAATGGACGAGCTAAGTTGGTTAACACCCAGGTAACCAAAAAAACTACTGTTATAGATAACAAAGCTAGCCGAGATGCGGAAATAATACACATGAAGATACTGCCAGCTATACCGATCCATCGCCATTTTTTATTAGTCTCTTGCAAGGCCATAAAAAAGTAAATATTAGCCATAAAGCCTAAAGCAGGTGCCCAAGGCGTAAAAAGTCGCCATCGAGGTAACATGTTGCTGGGATCGATTTCGTAAAGCCTGAAGGCAAAAAACTCATCGCTAGGTCCACCTACAATTCTTAAAGGAGAAACATAAGGCATTTCCGGTAAGTGGAGGAAGTAGGCTAAAAAAAACACAGGGGAAAACACTAATGTTTGAAAACAGACGATACAAGCAGCACGCCAGAGTAACTGCGGTCGAATTTTTAATAAGCCAACTAGAGGAAATACTGCTAATAACGCCCAGCCTTTAGCCCAGCCAATTGAAGATTTAATCAGTAAGCTTGTAGTTAAACCAAAGTTATAATGCCCTACAATCAGAGCTAATTCCATAACTATCATTGCCCCGATCCAGAGCCAAATCATGAAAGGAATATCAATCCTTTCCTCTAAAGGAGTTGTTTGTGTTTGATTCCACAGCTTTTTGCCCAAGTAAATTAATAATATCCAGCCTATTGCTGACCCCACAATATATAGACCACCAATCAGGTAAAAACCATAAGTACCGATTATTGAATACCAAATTATACGTTCGGGAAAGTTAATAGGCTTCATTGCAATTCGTGGAGGGCGGAAAATGATTCAACAACTGGCTAATAAGTAGGCGCTCAAGCTAAATATTTATGTCCAATTCATTCACTTATAAAAGTTTTGCGATCGCCCATTAGAGCCTTGCGTTTATGCTTGCGCAGCCATAGTAATACCACTCCAGTTGTTGAAAAAAGGGAGCCTAAAGCCGCACCGAGATAAATATACGATTTCTTTGGCTCAGTAGGATTATCAGGTAAGCTAGGATCTGCGACAATTTGAATAAGTGGATAAGAACCAAAGACATTCGACTTGCCAAGATCCAGTCTAGTCAAAGTAGAAGAAAAGACTGCTTCAGCAACTTGCATATCTCGTTTCAGGGCATCAAGCTGAGATTCCTGCTGTGCCAGGTTTTTAAGTCTCTTCTCAAGCTGGGTAATTTGTTGATCTATTGCTTGAGCTTGGCTTGTGAATCCTTGTTGATCTGCCTTAACTGTTACCAGTTGTTGTAAAAGAGTTTCCTGAGCAGTGTTAGAGTTATTGCCACTACTAAGGTTTAATTGCTTTAAGGTTGCCAGATTGAGCGATCGCCCTAGAAGAGACTGACTCCGGGCTAGCAAAGCAGATTCTGCTGAGTCTCGCTTGGCTTCCTCTGCAACTACTGTAGGATGGTTAGGTAAAAATTTGGATTCGAGAACAACCACAGCAGCACTAGCGTCACTATAGTTTTTTAAGTTCTGCTGAAATATCTGATCTTTTTGAAGGACAAAAGCATCTGTAGCTTGCCCAGCTGATAGTTTTAAATTAGCCGATAACTGTTTCAAGCGAGTCGTCGCTTGCTGCTCTTGAGCTAATATTTCGGCTCGTTGTCTACGTAGCTGTTCAATGTTGGTTGTCAGATCTTTAATTTGATCCTCAGAGTTCAAACCTGAACGCGCTTTATATTCAGAAAGACGCTTCTGAGCAGTTTCCAATTTCTTCTGAGCCGAATTAAGCCCTGTTTGGAAACCCACGTCTCGTTGAATAGATTCTTGAGTTCTGAGCTGAATGAGTCTTGTTTGAAGTGCTTTGTAAAAAGCGAAGGATTTTTTCCGAGCTTCTTGAGGACTCGTACCGTTGAAATCAACCGTCATAATGGAGGTATTAACTAGTACCTTTGTCTGTGGTTTACCAAACTCTCCTGAGGACATATGAAGTTGATCTGCTGCTGCCTTCAGTACAGGTTCGCTTTCAGCAATAAATTTATAGTTTTCTCTTGGATCTTGGGAAGACGCAATAGCGTAAGGAGAAGGATTTTCGTAGGAAGCTTGACCGATGCCTGGTAAGTTAACATTGGCATTTGACCCTTGTCCTGGCAGATTAACAGCAGAATGACTGGTATAGGTTGGTGGCGTAACCTTTAGATAAAGAAGAGCTGAACCCCACAGAAATACATTCGTAGCTATACCCACAAGCAAGTAAAGTTGCCAACTTCCTTGCTTTGCTATTGTTTCGCTTGGGTATCCAGGGATTCCTATAGAATTAGCCATAATTAGTCATTAAAAAATCTCTAAAGTCGAGAACTAGCTAGACTCTCGAGCATATAAGGTGTCGTGCGAAAAGCCTCAATATACTTTCAGGTTTACACCTTAAGTACATGAAACTTTACTTACAAGTTTTAATACAGTTTGCTTCTAAAACAGTCAAAAGAAACACTATCTGACGGCTACGATTGCGTTATTGCAGACCGCATCCTATGGCTAAGATAGGATTATCCACCAAGATATCCGGTTGGACATAGTCTGAGGGTACTACTCAGAACTTAGTACAACGTTTCATCAATTCGTCGTGGCGCTTTGGTTTGTAGTTGCGCTCGAGCGCAACTACGAACGATGACATTATTTTCCTGAGCGTCACAAACTTGTGCAATCCTGTACTTAAAGATGTGCTGATAAATAGAGCACCTAGCATATGGCAAATTAAGTGGTGCACAAGAGCGCAGCTTCACGAAGAAATGGTGTTAGGGAGATCCATAAAAATAAATATCCAGCCGTCAAACTAGATCTAAGCGTCGTAGTCGCAATATTCAGACATACGGCTGGATATTTATTTACTGGCAAGTGCCTTAGCAATTAGCTAATAGCAAAAAACATGTGATAAAAGAGCAAGTCATTTAAAATTGTTATAGATTAAGATACTCCTTTTGAACAACCAGTGCCTTCCGAATCTCACTTGATTGAAGCAAATTCTCAGTTGCCTGTGTCTTCCCTAAGAGAGACAGCAATAGCAAAGATCCGTGATAGTCTGCGTCCGGGACAGCAGCAAATGACTGATTGGCAATCTGGGGCTTTAGCTGTTTCAGCGGTTCCAGGTGCTGGTAAATCTACGGGTATGGCAGCCGCCGCAGCAATTGCGATCGCACGTCAGTATGAACTTTCTCACTCTCTACGCTCCAATACTCGTCGTCAACTCATTGTTGTCACCTTCACTCGCTCAGCGACTGCCAATATCAAAGCCAAAATTCGGAAATATTTACGGGATGATTTATCCCTACCACAGACTGGCTTTGTTGTACATACACTTCACGGTTTAGCATTAAATATTGCCAGTCGCTATCCAGATTTATCAGGCTTACGATTGGATGAAGTAACATTAATTACACCAAATCAAACACATCGTTTCATCCGAACTGCTGTAGAACAATGGATTTCCAGCCAACCAGGGCGGTACTCTCGTTTGCTAGAGGGTATTCAATTTGACGGAGAAGAAACAGAAAGGCTGCGTCGCCAATCAGTATTGCGGACAGAAGTATTACCGGAACTGGCAACTACAGTCATTCATGAAGCAAAAAGTTCTGGGCTATCACCAGAAGATTTACGTTTGTTGAGTCAACAAACAATAGACGAATATGCAATTTTAAGCATCTCTGCCGGATTGTACGAGCAATATCAAAATTTAATGCGAAAGCAGGACTTCATCGACTACGACGACATGATTTTAGCCGCACTACGGGTTCTGGAAAACGAAAACGCCCGCAGAATTGAGCAAAACCAAGTTTTCGCTGTCTTTGAAGACGAAGCTCAAGATTCCAGCCCCCTACAAACTCGACTATTAACAATTCTCGCCACTCATACCGAAGAGGGGGAGAGAGGGGGAAGAGACTCTTCACTCCTGACTCCCCGTTTCAAAATCAACTTAGTACGTGTTGGCGATCCCAATCAGGCGATTAACTCCACTTTCACCCCAGCCGATCCGATTTATTTTCGGCAATTTTGTGAAGAGTGCCAGACTCAGAATCGATTGGCAACAATGGATCAAGCAGGTCGCAGTGCCAGAATTATTATTGAAGCTGCTAACTTTGTTTTAGAATGGGTGAATAGTCATTTGTCGTCAGTAAATGACAAAGGAGCGACAGAAGAGAAAAGAGAATTGCCGTTTCGCAATCAAAAAATTCGTCCTGTCGATCCTGGCGATCCTCAACCAAATGCCAATCCCGAACAAGCGGGACGAGGATTGGAACTATATACTCCCCGTGACATTCATCACACGGTTGAGTTACTCTCCCAGAAGCTCATTGAGTTATTTGCTCAAGATCCAACGAACATCAGTGCAGCTGTTTTAGTGCGGGAAAATCGTCAAGGACGGTGGTTAGCGGAAGCGCTTACTCCCATTTGTAAAGAACACAAAATTACACTTTACGATGTGGGAAAAAACGAACGCCATTCTCACATACCTGAGGAAATTTTGGCATTGCTGCAATTGTGCGATCGCCCCCATTCCCCTGACTACCTCAAAGCTTCCCTCCAAGTTTTTGTCCAAAGGCGCTTGATTGAACCTCAAGACTTAAACGCCCTTGCTAGTTTACCAGAAGAATTTTTGTATCCAGGTCCCTTAGCGCCACCTCAGCCAGAACCAGTGCAAAAAGCCGCACATTTGTGTCGGAGTTTACTGCGTGCCCGCCTGGAACTGCCTTTATACCACTTAATTTCCTTCCTTGCCTTAGCGTTAGATTACGATCAAGCAGAATTAGCAACAGCTGACAAACTATCAGAACGAATCAACCAGCAAATAGCTGGCAATATCTCAATGGGGGCGATGCTGAGTGTTCTCAGTGAAATCGTCAGTTCCGAACGGTTTGAACCAGTGGAAACAGAAGATTTAGAAGCACGGTACACCCGTCCCGGTCAACTTACCATTATCACAATGCACAAAGCCAAAGGACTGGATTGGGACTATGTTTTTATACCCTTTTTACACGAAAACTTGATTCCCGGCAGATTTTGGGTTCCTCCTCAGAGCCAGTTTTTAGGTAACTTTTCCTTATCAGAAGTTGCTCGCGCCCAAATTCGCAGTGTTCTCCACGGTGAATCGACTTTACCCAGTACTGCTGTAGCGAGTGAACAGGCAAAACACTTAAAAACTGCTGAAGAATACCGCTTATTGTACGTTGCTATGACACGAGCAAAGCGTCTGTTGTGGATATCTGCAGCGCAAAAAGCACCATTTACATGGAGTAAACCAGAGAATTTACAATCTACAGCGCCTTGTCCCGTTTTTTCAGCACTAAAACGCCAGTTCCCCGAATGTTTGGGAAGCTGAGTTATCGATTAGCTATTAGTATCCCGGTTCAAAGTATCAGCAATGGTATAAATGAGAGGAGTAAAGTCAGCCGATCGCGCAACCAAGGAGTCACGTCATGGGATATCAGCCGATACACAACTACGGGATCATCGGCAATATGTACACCACTGCATTAGTGGGTATGAACGGAGCTATCGACTGGTTTTGTTTTCCTGCTCATGACTCTCCCAGCGTCTTTGCTGCACTGCTTGATGCCCAAAAAGGTGGACATTTCAAGATTTCACCCATGACAGATGAGGCGACTCTCAAGCAGTTCTACTGGTCTGGAACCAATGTCTTGATAACTCGCTTCCTAACACCAGACGGCATAGGTGAAATTACGGATTTTATGCCAGTAGGAATAAAAGACCAAGAACTAGGCTATCAGTGGTTGGTTCGGCGTCTCCAGGTCATTCGTGGCAGCATGGATTTCCGTATGGAGTGCAATCCAGCCTTTAATTATGCCCGAGATGAACACCAAACAAAAATTGGTTCTTTTGGCGCAGTCTTTCATTCACCTGCACTCAGCCTTGGGTTGGCGACTGACATGCCGCTACAGCAATGGGGAAGTGGGGTGGCAGCTAATTTTACCCTGAACTCAGGGGAGACAGCAGTGTTTGTGCTGCGGCAAATAGAACCAGACGGTGGTTTGGGACTTCCTGTCTCGCAGCTACAAGCAGATGCTTTATTTAAGCAGACGGTGGAATACTGGCGTCGCTGGCTGGCACAATGTACTTACAAAGGTCGCTGGCGTGAGGTTGTTGAACGCTCGGCGTTAGTGTTGAAACTGCTCACATACGAACCAACCGGGGCATTTGTAGCATCGCCTACTTGTAGTCTGCCAGAGATGATTGGTGGCGAACGCAACTGGGACTATCGCTACACTTGGATTCGGGATGCAGCTTTCACAGTTTATGCACTGCTGCGACTCGGTTTTACCGAAGAGGCGTGCAAATTCATGGGTTGGATAGATTGCCGGTGTCACGATCGAAATCCTGACGGCTCTCTGCAAATCATGTATGGGATTGATGGACGCAAAGATGTGAAGGAGGAAATTTTAGAGCATCTGGAAGGTTATGAAGGTTCCAGTCCAGTCCGCATCGGCAATGCTGCTTATCAACAATTACAACTAGACATTTATGGTGAGTTAATGGACTCGGTGTATATATACAACAAGTATGTAGCGCCAATCTGGTATGAATTGTGGACTGAACTGCGCGATCTCGTCAACTGGGTTTGTGATAACTGGCAAAAGCAAGATCAGGGTGTGTGGGAAGTGCGCGGTAAAGAGCAAAGTTTTGTGTACTCAAAGCTTATGTGCTGGGTAGCGGTGGATCGAGGCTTGCGTTTGGCTGATAAGCGTTCCTTTCCAGCAGATCGGCAACGCTGGGTTCTGGTTCGCGACCAAATTTATGAGGAGATCATGTCTCAGGGATGGGATGCTTCACGTCAAGCTTTTATGCAATATTACGGCAGTTCTTCCCTTGATGCCGCTAACCTAGTTATGCCTCTGGTATTCTTCGTTTCTCCTATAGATCCCCGAATATTGAGTACTATCGATGCCATCAATCAATCTCCAGAGCAAGGAGGGCTAGTTTACAATAGTTTGGTGTATCGATACAATGTGGAAGATTCGCCTGATGGTTTGACAGGAGATGAGGGAACTTTTAATCTCTGCACGTTTTGGCTCGTTGAAGCTCTAGCCCGTGCTGGAAAAGTAGATAGCTCCCGACTTGATCAAGCCCGACTCCTTTTTGAAGATATGCTAGGACATGCTAATCATCTGGGGCTTTTCGCCGAGGAAACTGATCGAAGTGGTAAGGCTTTGGGTAATTTTCCTCTAGCTTTGACGCATTTATCGTTAATTAGTGCTGCATACAACCTAGATAGAACCCTCGACGGTAAAGATTAAAAGATAGGTAATAGGGAACCCTTGTATTTTTCTGATCGATTACCTATTACCCATTCCCTCTTCCCGCTTTCAATTGGAGTTTCTCGCAAAAGAATTTTGCACTTTTACCATTGGAGAAAATTTTGGAGAATTTAAGCGACAGTGGCTGCTATGCACATCCAATTTGATTAACTCGTTCCAAGTTTCCCATCCCATCACGCCATCGGCAACGATTTCGCAAGACTTCTGAAAGTTTTGAACTGCAACAGTTGTTTTCGCACCAAAGACACCATCAACTGCACCACGGTAATAGCCAACATCCTTTAGTGCTTCCTGAACAGCTTTCACAACTGAACTAGCAGTTCCAAGACGCAGCCGTGGTAGACTTGCAGGACCATCACACAAAAAAGCCCAAGTTTTTGGTCCGACAACGCCATCCACTGGTAAGAAGGCAAGGCACTGTAGGTATTTAACAGCCATCAGGGTGTTGGGATCGAAGTGGCCAGTTTCAGAAATATTCTTAGGAGAGGACGAGGCACGATCAAATTGTGCAAGCCTCTGATTGAGAACTCTTTGCATTTGCCTAACAACTTGATGCCCAGAACCAAACTCCAGCGTCGGTCTATTTATAATGCATGGAATAACAGTATTCATAATTTCGATACTTTCTCGATATGTTTATACTGACAAAAAAAACACTAAGGAAGTTTCTGTAATTCCATAATTACAACTATTGACAGAGAGAACCCAATCATTGCCGATCGCCCGGAGTGCCGACGGGAGCAATTCACCGAATTGTTATACGCATCATCATTTTTTCTGGTTCAGGCAAATTTTTGAAACCGTAACGACGGTAAAGACCGTGTGCATATGAGTGTTGCTAATAACCATTTTGAGACATCTTGAAGTTCTGGATATCCCACAATGTACTCAATAAACCATTTTCCCAGACCCTGCCCTCGATAGGGTTCTAAAATAAAAACGTCTTTTAGTAACGCCGAAGTTGCATAGTCGGTGATTACCCTAGCAAAGCCAATTTGTTTTTGCTCTTCATACAGACCAAAGCATAAAGAATTTTTTATAGATTTTTCTAGAATTTCTACTGAAATATTCTCTGCCCAATATGAATTTTTGAGAAAATTATGGATTGTGGAAATCTCTAATTTAGATTTTTCAGTGCTGATGTAAAACCTATGTTTTAATTTCTCCGGCATATTGCTGCGATCGCAGTCCTATTTGAGTCGTGAGTCACTGGTGAGAGTCACGCGCCCCAAGGGGGCGAAGTCAAAATTCAATTTAAGACTGCTAGATAAATTTAATCTTCATTATATAATAATTCTTTTCGAGGCGGGAAAATTACAAGTGCCAGAAACCGCGTTTCTCCATTTTCACGAATCTTGCAAAGGCGCTGTGTCTAACTGCTAAGAAGACAGCTATAGCTATAGCGATTCCCCTCCTTCATCTATCAATCCACATTATTCACAGGTAAAGGATGTGGATTGATAGAATCAGCCGTCTGTTGGGCAAACTAAGTTGCATAGAATCACCATGCTCTCTGGGAAAATTGATGCTAACAATTTTTCAAAACCTCTTAAGTTCAAGATCCTTCATTCCCCACGGACATTGCTACCTGTGGAAGACTCAGCTCGTTCTACTGAATGTTATTTCAGACTCGCTGATTGCTCTATCGTATTATTCAATTCCGTTCTTACTCGTTTACATTGTCCGCAAGCGCGGTGACATGCCCTTCAACTCGATATTCTTCTTGTTTGGCGGCTTCATAATTGCTTGTGGTACGGGTCATCTCTTGGATATTTGGACGCTTTGGTATCCCACTTATTGGCTATCCGGTTCTGTCAAAGCTTTTACGGCAGCTATTTCCGTAGCTACGACTGTAGTGCTAGCACTCATCATTCCTCAGATTTTAGCGATTCCGAGTAACGCTCAACTGGAAGAGGCAAATCAGAAACTAGAAAAAGAAATTATTGAGCGTCAGCAGGTTCAAAACCAATTGCAACAGCTGACTTTGGCATTAGAAGAACGCGTCGAACAACGAACAGGGGAACTTACACAAACTCTGCACGATCTCCAACAAGCACAAGTCGAAGTTTTGCAGAGTCAGACGATGCTGCGTCAAGCTAATGAAGAGTTAGAAATCCGTGTTGAGCAACGGACAGCAGAACTGAAAGAAGCTAAAACTACAGCAGATGCAGCCAACACGGCTAAAAGTGAATTTTTGGCGAACATGAGCCATGAACTGCGTACTCCTCTCAATGGAATTTTGGGTTATGCTCAGATCCTTTTACGCGACAAACAAACCACTTCTAAGCAAAAAGACGGTATCAGTATCATTTATGAATGTGGTAATCACTTACTGACTCTGATTAACGACATTTTAGATATCTCAAAAATTGAAGCTCGCAAAATTGAGTTACAACTCAAAGCTTTACATTTTCCCTCTTTCTTACAAGGAGTTGTGGAAATCAGCCGCATTCGGGCCGAACAAAAAGGCCTTGACTTTATTCATTTATTTGACCCTACATTGCCAGAAGGCATCATCACTGAAGACAAACGGTTGCGACAAGTCTTAATTAATTTGCTCGGCAATGCTGTTAAGTTTACCGACCGAGGAGCCGTCACTTTTAAGGTAAAGGTAATAGATAATGGTACAGAACAATTACCAGTTATCAAAATTAAGTTTGTTATTGAAGATACCGGAGTAGGAATCAGTCCAGAAGAAATAGACAAAATATTTCTGCCCTTTGAACAAGTAGGAGAAAACAAACGTAAATCTGAAGGAACGGGACTGGGACTGGCAATTAGCAATCAGATTGTCAACATCATGGGCAGTAGTATTCAAGTAAAGAGCCAGTTAGGAATTGGCAGCGTTTTTTCCTTTGAAGTTAACTTACCTTTGGCTACTGATTGGATGCAATCACTCACCATAGCAGACGGAAAAAGAATTGTTGACTACGTTGGATTTAACGATTTACTTAGTAACAAAAGCATAAGCAGTATATATGCAAGAACAATTAATTTTGGTTGTGGATGATACTCCTGCTAATTTAGAAGTCATTTCAGATTTATTAACAGAGGTAGGCTATGAAGTTTCTACCGCAATTGATGGAGAAAGAGCACTAAAGCAGGTTGAATATAACTTACCTAATTTGATTTTGTTGGATGTCATGATGCCGGGAATAGATGGGTTTGAAACTTGTAGACGGTTGAAAGATAATCCAGCAACTCATGATATACCAGTCATTTTTATGACGGCTGTCTCTGATATAGACAATAAGGTAAAAGCTTTCAGTTTGGGAGCAGTAGATTATATTACTAAACCTTTTCAGGAAGATGAAGTGTTAGCGAGAGTCAAAACCCATATTAAGCTATATTTTTTAACAAAAGAGTTGGAAAATCAAATTCAAGAAAGAACAAAACAACTCTCGCTAGCATTACAAAATTTACAACAATCTCAAATGAAGCTTGTGCAGAACGAAAAAATGTTTGCCCTTGCACAAGTAGTCGCAGGAGTAGCTCATGAAATTAACAATCCCATAAATTTTATCGATGGTAATTTATCGCATGCCCAAAAATATATGGAAGATGTGTTAAAATTGCTACAAATATATGAAATGCATGTAACCTATCCTATTCGAGAAGTTCAAGTTTTCTCAAAACTTATTGATCTAAATTTTATCCAGTCTGATCTTCCCAAGCTTTTTTCATCAATGTTGGTGGGAACTAACCGCGTTCAAGAGATTGTGCGATCGCTACGCTTATTCTCTCGGCTAGATGAAGCAGAAATCAAAGAAGTTGATTTACATTCTGGCATTGAGAGTACCCTAATGATTTTAAGTAGCCGTCTCTTAGCCACACGAGAACGTCCGGCTATTAAAGTGGTTAGAGAGTATGATGAGTTACCGTTTGTAGAATGCTATGCAGGACAATTGAATCAAGTATTTTTGAATATTTTAACCAATGCAATTGATGCTTTTGAGTATGATCATAAATCATGGGTAAAAAATCGTGAGCAAGAAAGTGCTAATTCTCACTTGGGAATTTGCTCCTCGCTTATGAATGAACCAGTGCAGACTCACCAATTCTCAATTTCCAGTTCCCAATTACCTACAATTTGGATTCGCACTCAACTAAATTCAGATAAGACAAGTGTTTTCATTCAGATTAAAGATAATGGAATAGGAATGTCCCAGAAAATCCCACAAAAAATCTTTGACCAATTCTTTACCACTAAACCTGTTGGTAGGGGAATTGGTTTAGGGTTATCTATCGCTTATCAAATTATTGTGGAAAAGCATAGAGGTGATATAGAGGTAAATTCTGTACCAAAACAGGGTACTGAATTTACAATTAATATTCCTATAAAAATTAATGCTATATTTTAATTGTTATTACGTGTTATTACTTATCAATTTATAATTCTTTTCAACATGCTCATCACTTGATTTGATAGCAGCCTTCACAAATATTTCACATATTGAATAGAACTGCAATGAAATAACTTTAACCTAACATTGAGGAATTTTACTGAGCCAGTACTTGGAGAGGAGAAGATATATTCAAAATTATACTTATCTGTGACTCAGCAATGAATCATTCAGTAAAAACGTCTTGGAATGAAGTCTGTACTGCATTTCAAGAAATTTGGGGTTATAATGATTTCCGTCCGCCACAGGAAGAAATTGTCCGCACTCTATTAGCAAAAAAAGACGCGCTGATTATCATGCCAACGGGTGGCGGAAAGTCAATTTGCTTTCAACTTCCGGCACTATTACAAACTGGATTAACCCTCGTAGTTTCTCCCTTGGTGGCACTTATGGAGAACCAGGTGCAGGAACTGCGCGATCGCAAATTACCTGCGGCCCTTTTACATAGTGAATTGCCGAACGCACAGCGACGCAGCACTTTACTAGCTTTAGAAAGACAACAATTGAGATTACTCTACCTGTCGCCAGAAACGTTACTCAGTGTGCCTGTTTGGGAAAGGCTTTGTCACCCGCAACTTGTCATTAACGGCTTAATTTTAGATGAAGCGCATTGCTTAGTGCAGTGGGGAGAAACTTTTAGACCAACTTATCGAAGATTGGGTGCAGTGCGAGCAGCGCTACTCAAGTCAAAACCGCCTGGAACAAAGATTGCGTTCGCTGCTTTTACTGCCACTGCCGACCCTCCATCTCAAAAAGTAATTAAAGAAACTTTACAATTATTTGAGCCAGCAGTTTTCCATATTAATCCTTACCGTTCTAATCTTAATCCAAGTGTCCGCATTGTTTGGACGCCATTAAGCAGAAAGCAACAACTCTTAAAATTTATTCAAAATAGACCAAAACAAGCTGGGCTAGTTTACGTTCGCACAAGACGAGATAGCGAGAATTTAGCTGCATGGCTACAAGAAATGGGTTTTGCCACAGCCAGTTATCATGCGGGATTGGGAGCAGAGGAACGTCGTGAAATAGAAGCAAGTTGGCTGAGTGGAAAAAAGCCCTTTGTGATCTGTACCTCTGCCTTTGGGATGGGGATAAACAAGTCAGATGTGCGTTGGGTTGTTCACTTTCATGCCCCATTATTGCTCTCCGAATACGTGCAGGAAATAGGGCGAGCTGGACGGGATGGCAAACCTGCCGATACTCTGACATTAGTTAGTGAACCTACAGGATTGTTGTATCCAGAAGATAAGCTTAGACAAAAGTTTTTTGAACAGAAAGTTCGAGAGCAGCAGTTTTCCGCACAAAGGTTGGTAAAAAAACTGCCTGAAAAGGGAGAAGTTGATGCGATAGGGCGACAATTTCCCGATGGTGCTATTGCTCTTTCTCTACTCCACAGCGCCGATCAATTAACCTGGCTTGACCCTTTTCATTACAGCATCACTAATCGGGCGAAAATGTGCAAACAAAAGGAACTCGTCACTCCCAAGCACATGAATAAATACATTAACACCAAGCATTGCCGTTGGCAGTTTTTGTTAAACGCCTTCGGTTTTGAGAAAGAAGCAACAAACTGGCTTTGTGGTCATTGTGATAATTGCCAAAAGAAGCTGTCAGTTGATAGCTGATAGCAGTCAAGTTTTTTCGCTAATAGCTAACTGCTATTTAAAATTGACGCAAAAATCTTAAATCACTAGAGTACAACCGACGAATATCATCAATTTGATGTAGTACCATTGCAAAGCGTTCTACACCAAAACCGGCAGCAAACCCAGTGTAAACTTCAGGGTCGTAACCTACCGATTTCAATACGTTTGGATCGACCATACCACAGCCCATGACCTCCAGCCAACGACCGTTCCACCGTAAATCAACTTCGGCTGATGGTTCAGTGAATGGGAAATAACTGGCACGGAAGCGAATTTCCACCTCGCCAAACATCGCCTCTAAAAAGACTTTGATCGTGCCTTTGAGGTCAGTAAACGTCAATCCTTCGTCAATGGCTAAAAGTTCTATTTGATGGAAAACGGCTGAGTGGGTAGCATCTACATCATCTTTTCGATAGACTCGTCCTGGAGCAACAATCCGTACAGGTGGTTCTTCTGTTTCCATGTAACGAATTTGTACTGAAGAGGTTTGAGTCCGCAACAGATTTCCGTCTTGTAGGTAAAAGGTATCCTGCATATCACGGGCAGGATGGTCGGGTGGGGTATTAAGAGCCTCAAAGTTGTAATAATCTGTCTCCATCTCCGGACCTTGAGCGACTGTATAACCCAGACCCACAAAGATATCTAGAGCTCTATCAATAATCCCGTTCAGAGGATGGACACGACCTTGGGGGCGGTAAATTCCCGGCATTGTCACATCTATTGTTTCAGCCTCAAGCTGTAGCATGATTTCGGCAGATGACAAAGCAGCGTGTTGCCGATCTAAGAAAGCTTGTAGTGCTTCTTTGACTGTATTGGCGATCGCTCCAATTTTTGGTCGTTCCTCAGCACTAAGAAGCCCCATACTCCGCAACAGCGCACCCAGTTGTCCTTTTTTACCCAGGTAACTGACTCTCAATTCCTCTAGCCGTGCTAGGGTATCGGCGGTCAAGATTGCTTTTTCTCCTTCTTCAAGCAGTGCTAAAAGTTGAGCATCTAAGTTGCTAGTCATTTGTCAATAGTCAAGAGTTTACTTAGGACCGATCGCATTAGTAACATGTCATTGTTAAACCATAGGCATAACGTTGAAATTCTACCTCCTTCTACCAGTTTAGAGGTGATTGGATCAATAAGTGTGTTTTTTTTCATCTAATATTTGTGACAGCTGACATTGACAAATTGCTCATAACTAATGACAAATAACTGTACGGGCGGGTTTCACATTATTTTTCGTTAAGAGACGACGAGTATACAATTAAACCCGCCCCTACTAATGACCAATGATCAATGACTATGAAATTACTGATTAGCAATGATGACGGTATTTCTGCCTTAGGTGTACGTACTTTAGCGAACACTTTAGCAGAAGCAGGTCATGATGTTTCTGTCGTTTGCCCAGATCGAGAACGCTCAGCAACCGGGCATGGACTCACCCTACATCAGCCAATTCGCGCCGAAATTGTCGAGTCAATTTTTCATCCTACTGTTAAAGCCTGGGCTTGCGATGGGACTCCTGCTGACTGTGTAAAATTAGCAATATGGGCTTTGCTAGAATCTCCACCTGATTTGGTTCTGTCTGGTATTAATCAAGGTGCAAATTTAGGAACCGAAATTCTTTATTCTGGTACTGTTTCTGCGGCAATGGAAGGTTTAATTGAAGGCATTTCCAGTGTGGCACTGAGTCTTGCCAGCTTTACCCACAAAGACTTTCAACCTGCTGCTAACTTTGCCAAAAACCTTGTAGCACAACTCGCCCAAAAACCTTTACCAGAAAGAATGTTACTCAATATCAACATTCCTGCTGTTATGCCCTCGGAAATTGCCGGAGTGGCGATCGCCCGTCAAGGAGTGCGACGCTACGTTGATGTTTTTGACAAGCGAGTCGATCCGCGTGGAAAAACATACTACTGGTTAACGGGTGAACTTCAAGAAGATGTAGAACCGTCCATAAGTGAGAATTTGCCTCAAAATTTACCTATTGATGTGCATATCATCCGCAAAAACTACATCACCATCACGCCATTGCAATACAATCTAACCTATGCGACTGGACTACACCAATTGTCTGAGTGGGAATTCAAGTTCCCATAAACTACAAAAGTGCTCTAAACAAGCGCATCAACTTATCTGTTATTGTACGGAAAGCGGATGAACGAATGTTAAATCCATCACGGCAAAATTTAGGTTATAAAGTTAGGAGCGGTCTTAAAGATCGTCTCTAACTTAAGACTTATGTCTGGTCAGATTTGATTTTGATTAGCAAAACCACCCTAAAAGAGGGTACGCTGTTTTATTAATAAATTCCCTCTCTACTAAGTAAACTGTCTCTGCAAAAAAAGATTAACATACCTGTTTTGCCTACCACAATTCAACCAGATCCCAAAGTCTTGATGATTCCACCCGACCTACTTGACAGCAGTCAGACAGCATTAAACTTACAAGCAGCAGTTACGATTTTTGTATTAATCGCCCGCTCAGTCCAGTAAGCAACACCCATGTTTAGGATAGAGAACCAATTTAGCGTGTATTTTTGGGGCGTTCGCGGCAGCATACCCTGTCCAGGACCACACACCGTTCGTTATGGCGGTAATACCCCTTGCGTTGAGATGCAAGTGGGCGGTAAACGCTTAATTTTTGATGGTGGGACAGGACTACATGTCTTAGGACAATCTTTGTTGCCCCAAATGCCCACAGAAGCTTATATTTTTTTCACACACTCCCACTGGGACCACATGCAGGGTTTTCCCTTCTTTACGCCTGGATTTGTCAAGGGAAACAATTTTCATATCTATGGGGCGATCGCACCAGATGGTTCCACTGTAGAACAGCGTCTCAATGACCAAATGCTGCATCCGAACTTTCCCGTACCCTTACAGATTATGCAGGCGAACTTGAATTTTTACGACGTTGTCCCAGGAAAACCCATACACATCAATAATGAAATTATTATAGAAACCGCAGCGCTTAATCATCCTGGTGAAGCTGTGGGATACAGAGTCAACTGGCATGGTGGTGCGGCTGCGTACATTACCGATACGGAACATTTTGCTGACAGATTCGATGAAAATGTTCTGTGGTTGGCTCGTGACGCCAACATCTTGATCTACGATTCCACTTATACCGATGAGGAATATCATTTGCCAACCAAATCGAAAATTGGCTGGGGGCATTCAACATGGCAAGAAGCGGTGAAGGTCGCGAAAGCTGCTAATGTCAAGACTCTAGTGATTTTTCACCACGATCCATCCCATGATGATGAGTTCTTAGATCGTGTCGGGGAAGAAGTGGCGAACAAATTTCCTCATGCCGTCATGGCACGCGAAGGAACGTTACTCCAGGTTCCTTTAGAGGTTTCCTCCTTATCAGAACCTTTTCCTGTTAGCTAGTTTTCTGACGAAGGGGGTTGCAGTCGAAGCAATTATGGATTTTAGATTAGATTGGTGATTAAGAGCTATCGGCATTCAAGAGTGAGAGAGGAAAAAATCAATTAAAAATTAAGAATCCACTCATTAAAAAATTTTTAATTGGTTTTTCCCTCCTCTTCTCGGCTGATCGCTTAACAAACCTAAAATCCCAAAACTGACGTGCTAAATCTGTCTCAAAATGGGTGTTTTGTGTGGGTTACTTCTTCGACTGAATTGGCTCTAACGCCAACTGTTATTGCTCTTGGCAAATTTGACGGTGTCCATCGCGGTCATCAACAAGTGATTCAACCTATATTGCCGCAAGAAAGAAATGGGGAGACGACAGGGGAAAACAATTCCGTGTCACTCCCACGTGCCTACTCAACGGTAGTCACTTTTAATCCCCACCCACAGGAGTTTTTTACAGGGCAACCCCATGATTTATTAACCCCGGTGGATGAAAAAGTTTATCAATTGCGATCGCTTGGGGTAGAACAACTTGTACTACTGCCCTTCGACAAAGAATTATCTATTTTAACTCCCGAACAGTTTGTAGAAAAAATTCTAGTACAACAACTCCAGTGCAAAAGAATTAGCGTAGGGGAAGATTTTCGTTTTGGCAGCAGGCGTAGCGGTACCGCCAGCGATTTACAAGCGATTGCCAGCAAGTACGGTATTCCCGTTACCATCGTTACCCTAAAAACTTGTGGAGATGACGCACTCACAGGTACTACAGATCAACGGATCAGCACGTCATTGATTCGTCAACATCTTGAGCGCGGCGACATCGAACGGGCGAACCAACTGTTAGGACGTCCTTACACCCTCATTGGTCCTGTTATTAAAGGTCAACAACTGGGCAGAACTATCGGCTTTCCCACCGCTAACCTAAAACTGCCAAAACAGAAGTTTTTACCCCGTTTTGGTGTCTACGCAGTGCGTGTTAAAAGCTTGGGTGAAGTACCAGATGCTGTTGTGCAAGACTATTTAGGAGTCATGAATATAGGCATTCGCCCAACGGTAAATGGTATCGATCCATCTGTAGAAGTCCATTTATTAGATTGGTCTGGCGATTTGTATTGTAAAAAGCTGACAGTGCAGTTAGAAAAATTTTTACGACCCGAACAAAAATTTTCTTCTTTAGAAGCCCTAAAAACACAGATTCAACTCGACAGCGCTGACGCCAGAGCTTTTTTCTGTACTGAGTGTTAATTAAGTTCCAATGAGGGAACACTAAATATAGGGAACTGGATAGTGGTTATTTGTGAAAAAGTACGACTAACCACTAATTATTAACAACTCCCATTCCTCATTCCCACTCCAAATACGTTCCACTCCCCAATTCAATGAGAGAACAAATTGACGCTCTGACACAGAATCTGGCTCTGACTATTGTTGGTAAAACCGAGGCAATACGCTTAGTCTTGGTTGCCTTGCTAGCTGGCGGTCATGCACTGCTAGAAGATGTTCCTGGAGTTGGCAAAACCCTCCTCGCTAAATCTCTCGCTCGTTCCATTGACGGGAAGTTTCAAAGGATACAATGTACCCCAGATTTACTACCAACAGATATCACTGGTACTAATATCTGGAACCCCAAAAGTGGCGATTTTAACTTTCTGCCAGGTCCGGTCTTTGCCAATATACTCCTAGCTGACGAAATCAACCGCGCTACACCCCGCACTCAATCAGCTTTGTTGGAAGTTATGGAAGAGCAGCAGGTAACAGTCGATGGGGTTTCTCGTGCGGTTCCCATGCCTTTTTTTGTCATTGCCACTCAGAACCCGATTGAGTACCAAGGTACCTTTCCCTTACCAGAAGCGCAGATGGATCGGTTTATGTTGTCATTGAGCCTGGGTTATCCTACTGAGGCAGAAGAGCTACAAATGCTACAACGTCTTCCGAAACCAAGTTTCTTTGATTTGGAGCCTTGCATTACCCTAGAGCAGGTACAAAAACTTCGCCTAATCTGCTCTCAGGTAAAAGTGGAGACTTCTCTGCAACAGTACATTCTTGACTTAGTACGGGCAACACGGCAAGATGAAGAAATCTCCCTCGGTGTTAGTCCTCGTGGTACTGCTGCATTACAACGGGCAACTCAGGCCCTGGCTTTTCTCTCCAATCGGGATTACGCTATTCCCGATGACATAAAATTTCTCGCACCTCATGTTCTTTGCCATCGCCTTATCCCAACAGGAGGACGCAGAGCCAGAACTGTCATGGAAAGGTTGTTGCGTTCTGTGCCAATTCCGTAATATTCTTTGAGATTCAATAGCTGGTATTTATGGCTTAGCGATCAGCTAACCTACGGAGTCTCATATCAAGACAAGTAGATTCGCAGAAAAAAATTTCTCAATTCTATGAAAAGAAAATACACACAACGTTGCTATGTCGGGTTTTACCCGGCGTAGCAACAACCGTTCAGAATCCTCTGAGCTTTAGCCGGAGGAGTAATCAAAGAATTATCACACCACTTAGCAACCACTGCAGTAGGAACGCCTTTGGCAATTTGTTCGGAGATTAAAAATACATTCTATAAAATCATAGCCAATTCATAGCCAAAAAGACCTTGTCGTATACCCAAAGTTACGATACTGATAGTCAGTTCATAGCCAAAATACCTTGTCGTATACCCAAAGTTACGATACTGATAGTCAATTTATAGCCAAAATACCTTGTTGGATACTTAGATTTATGTAGATATGAAATCCTTTACAAGCTATAACCCCTATAAATTCGTTACTTTAAGTATAGATTATAGAAAGCCCGCGATGAGGATTGAACTCATGACCTCACCCTTACCAAGGGTGTGCTCTACCACTGAGCCACGCGGGCAAATTTATGATTGAGGGTTAGGAGTTAAAAGTAATAAGTTAAACTTGTCACTTACTACTCCTAACTCGTCAATGTGGGCCGAGCTAGATTTGAACTAGCGTAGGCGTAAGCCAGCGGATTTACAGTCCGCCTCCATTAACCACTCGGACATCGACCCTTGGTCACCACGATTACTCATCGTATCACAACTATTTTGAATTGCCAAGGGGTTTTTAAAAAAAGTAGGGGCGGGTTTAATAGAAACAACATTTTCACCAACACAACATCTTTCAAAACCCGCCCCTAACTCAAGAGTTCACCTGTTTCTTGGAGAGAGTGCAAACGGCGGTAAATTCCCTCTTGCTGTAAAAGTTGGTCATGGCTACCAACTTCCACAATCTTACCTTGATCCAAAACCACGATCTTATCTGCTTCGCGGACTGTACTGAGACGGTGGGCAATGATAATCGTCGTGCGGGTTCCCAGAACTGATCGCATTGCCATCTGAATAGAACGTTCCGATTCATAATCCAGGCTGGAGGTTGCTTCGTCAAAAATCAGTACATCTGGTTCCACAAGCAAAGCTCTGGCAATTCCCAAGCGTTGTCTTTGTCCACCAGATAACCTGACTCCCCTTTCACCTACCATTGTGTAGTAACCGTCGCTTAGGTGCTGGATGACTTCATCGAGTCTAGCTATTTTACAGGCTTCCTCAATTTGCTCAAAACTAGCATTTAGCTTGCCATACTTCAAGTTGTCTAGCAAAGTACCGTTGAAAACGTCTACTTCTTGGTGAACGATTGCTAACCTTCGCCTGTATTTGCCAACATCCAAAGTGCTAATATCTTGACCGTCAATTAGAATTTGACCAGATTGAGGTTTAAAGTACCGCAGTAGCAGCTTTACCAAAGTAGATTTACCAGAACCAGATCGCCCCACTAACGCCACTGTTTGATAAGGTTCAATCAATAAATTAATGTCATCCAAAACTCGGCGGTTAGCTTCATATTCAAAACTGACGTGAGATAACTCTACTTTGCCAGTAAATTGATACGCTGCATCTTCCTCGTTTCGTGCTTCTAAAAGCTCAACTTTATCGATTTCGTCCTTTTGTTTGAGGAACTCGTGATACCGCAGCATTGAAGGATAGCGACGGGCAAAAATCTCCGCGAGGATGCTAATAGGTTCCAACTCAGAGTAAGCTATGCTGGAAAGAGTTAATGTCATAATAAATTGACCAAGGGAAATCTTTCCGTTTAATGTTGCCGCTAAAGTCAAACCCAGGATCGTAAACAAGCAGCACTCAATGACAGTTTTCCGCAAGCTTGCCAGTTTTACATAACTCTTGTGAATGCGCTTAATAACTACGGTTAACTCACGGGCTAAACGTTGCTTTTGTCGTTTTAGTTCCTGTGCTTCCGTAGCAAATGCTTTGACTGTTTTAATGTTGGTAACGATTTCGGATGTCCGGCTTTCCGTGTCTTCTATATATTTATCCAAGCGGTTATCGTGCCAAACGATCCGCTTCAACTTCGTCATAGTGTAGGTAAGGATAGCGACAAAGGAAATCAAGTATAAAATCGCAATCCGCCACTCAACAAACCAGATAAACACAAAAATTCCGCATAATCGGAAAAATTTAGGAATCAACTGTCCGGCAATTTCAGGGTATGTCCAAGTATGGTTTAAGAGACCTTTGGCTACTCTTGCTGCAATACGTCCGGGGTTATTTTCGTCATAAAATTCCAGTGGCAGAGTGAGAATTTTTTCTATGGCTTTTTGACTCTGCTCCCGACGTGCCGTTAAAGCTATATCCCAGTGAAACCAACTTGTTAACCAAGGTTGAGTGGGTGCTCTTAATACAGTGATCACAAAAATTAAACTCAGTAAGACACCTAGAGATAAAGGTTTGCTGACTGGATAATTGATGGTTTTAGCAAAAGTAGCGATCACACCAATCAGTGGTTTATCTAATGGTTGACCAGATAAAATGTTTAAAATCTGCCCGATTGCATAAGGTACAACCAAATCAATAATTTCGTAGATACTGGAGGCAGCAAGACTGAAAATACTGGGCTTCCAGTAGGGACGGAAGTAGTTCAGAATATCTTGAAATTTGGCTGATTCCATGATTCCTTTAACTTAGGAACGCCCAATCAATGGGGACTAAGGTAGATGCAACATCATTATATTACATTTATACTACAAAAAGAGTCAATATCTAAATAAAGAAATCATTCTTGAGGCGTAGTTCTGAGGTGAGACGGGAAATTGGATGCGATGGAAATGTAGCTTTTATTTTCATGCCACATCTCAATAGACGGTTCGTCTAGTAGCTCCAGAGTAACAGTATGACTCAGGAACACTGTGACCGTGTTAGACATCTAGACTGTGAGCGCTCGGTAACTGAATTACCAATTCGGGGTTCTGATTGCGGGCTGAATATGTTCACAGCAGGTAGGGCAAGATATTTTTAAGTGCGGTTGTGTCGGATGAGAGATTCTAACTAAATCCTATAAGAAGGCACAAAGGCAGCCCAAAAAACAGATTCTCCGTTCAACCCTCCGCCTTGGGGAGATCCATCAAAATAAATCGGACACCGTCAAACGAGATCTCAGGTCGTAGTCTCAATATTCAGACATACGGCGTCTGATTTATTTGCTGGTAAGTGCCTTGTCCGAAGGACTTGTCAAAACTTTCGTCTCAGTACCCGAGGACAGGTTGGGCTAGTTGAATGACTAAATAACTAATAACCAATGACTAAATACTCCTCTAGAAGGGTACAATAAATGCCGATTGTCCTCTAAATTTTAAAATTTTCATGATCTCTAGTAACGACTTTAGACCGGGCGTCTCTATTGTATTAGATGGTTCTGTGTGGCGAGTGGTGGAATTCCTTCACGTTAAGCCAGGAAAAGGTTCAGCCTTTGTCCGCACAAAGCTGAAAAATGTTCAGAGTGGCAGTGTGGTGGAAAAGACCTTCCGTGCCGGAGAAACAGTGCCGCAAGCCACCCTAGAAAAAAGTACAATGCAGCATACTTATAAAGATGGCGAGGAGTACGTCTTTATGGATATGGAGACTTACGAAGAAGGCAGATTGAGCGTAGCGCAGATAGGCGATCGCGTCAAATACCTTAAAGAAGGGATGGAAGCCAATGTTATCCGTTGGGGCGAGCAAGTGTTGGAAGTGGAACTGCCCAACTCTGTGGTGTTGGAAGTAGTCCAAACAGATCCAGGTGTTAAAGGTGATACGGCGACAGGTGGCACTAAGCCTGCAACGGTAGAAACTGGTGCGAATGTGATGGTGCCTTTGTTTATTTCTCAAGGAGAACGCATTCGTATAGACACCCGTACAGATTCATATCTTGGTCGCGAGTAATGCGTCCCAATTCCATCCCTAACAAAGTAGGGATTTCTCCTCCTGCCTCGCTATCCTATCAATTCTCTTTTACTTGATTGCATGAGGAAATAAAAGCTGTGCCATTGGACTTTAATCAAATCCGCCAATTGCTAGAAACGATTGCACAAACTGACTTTGCGGAAGTCACGCTAAAAAGTGATAACTTTGAGCTAACAGTACGCAAGACTGCGAGCAGCATCAGTAATCAGATATTGTCTGGGCAAGCTGGCTTAGGTGTTGTAGGTGGTTCGGCATTAACATCAACACCACCTACACCTGAGGTGGTTTCACCCGAAGTCACGGAAACTTTTGTGACGAAGAGCAGCGTCGAAAACAGTTTTATAGCGGGAAGCACCGTGTTACCAAGCACCCCGCCAACGTACGATCCTAAGCTAGTTGAGGTCCTCTCCCCGATGGTGGGAACATTCTATCGTGCTTCTGCTCCTGGCGAACAAGCATTTGTGGACGTGAGCGATCGCATCCGCAGTGGTCAAACAGTCTGCATCATTGAAGCGATGAAGCTAATGAACGAAATTGAAGCTGAAGTATCCGGACAAGTCATCGAAATTCTTGTGCAAAATGGCGAACCTGTAGAATATGGTCAACCTTTAATGCGCATTAACCCTGATTAAGTATTAATCTATATATCGAATGTCTCATTGTAAAAATTTTAGTTGAGTCCTTACGGGTCAATCCTGATGAAACAAGCGTTGCCTGTACCACCAGAAGTTGTACAACAAATAGCTGAATACTTCAGCTTGTTAAGTGAACCGATGCGTCTGCGGCTGTTGCATCTACTGCAAGATGATGAAAAATGTGTACAAGAGTTGGTAGAGGCAACTCATACTTCTCAGGCAAATGTGTCTAAGCACCTGAAAGTCATGTGGCAAGCAGGAATACTCAGCCGCCGCAGCGAGGGAACTTGCGCCTATTACCGGGTGGAAGACGAAATGATTTTTGAATTGTGTAATCGGGTATGCGATCGCCTCGCCAGCAGGTTAGAACAGCAAGCCCATAACTTTCGGATTTTAAATGGCAAGTTGTAAATCATTAGTCTAAATGATTAGTGAGGAGTGAGGATGTTTAATCCTTAACTCCTCACTTCCTTTGACTAGCGACCAGAAAGCAAGTCGTAGATAGTATGTGGAGCGCGTAAGTTGCTAGTTATATAGAAGCCGACATGGTAGTAGATAATGGGGAATAGGAAGAAAGAACAATTACCCATGACCTAGCACCATATATGCCCTGACAGGTACTAGCACCGTTATTTATTTATGAAGAAGACGAAATAAATATTCTTGTTTCAAGGATTTTTAGAGCTTTCAAATTTCTTCCTCACTCCAACACGAACTACTGCCTAATGCCACTTGCGCGTCTTCGCGATACACCTGCCCGAACCGGTGGATATGCCGATTCCCCCCTTTACAAGCGCTATTTTAGGTTGACAGAGTACTACAGTGAATAGTTTTTATTAAAGCTTTCACGAGTCAGGGGCTGTTCCAACTCCAAACCTTCCCCACCTAAAACATCTAACTGTTTTCCATTCACGTCAATGTACACCTTGGCGTTTGGGTTTAAAGCTGTGGCTGTGTAGACAACTTGTCCCACGCGACCCATCATTGAGCTACTACCACCCCCGGCAGAAAATTGTTCAGATAAATCAACGTGGACGGCATTATTCTCCATCTTCACACCTAAAAGCTTTGTTCCTTTTGGGATGGTGGTAGAATTAGTCGCTTCCTTAGGTCCTGCTAACAAGCTTTGGAACGCTGCTGCTAAAAATTGGTCGGGCTGGTCTTTACTGGCTTGAATTTTAACTGGCTCGGGAACCAACTCCAATTTTTGACCAGTGTCTTGCAGCCAATATATTTCAGCAGTTTGCTCGTTCGCATCCCTGTTATCCGGTGGCGAGGTTGTTGGCTGGGTTGTTGGCTGGGTTGTTGGCTGGGTTGTTGGCTGGGCTATCTGCTGGGTTGGTGTTTTGGATAAGTTTTGTGGTGCGTCATGAGAATGCGAGTTCCAAGTCAACCAAGCCACAGCACCGCTTACCGCTACAACTGCTGCTGAAACTCCTGCAATAACACCTGAGGAAATACGATTAGATCTTTGTTGTTTCATATTAACAACCTTCTTTGAGGCTGAGATAGTATTGTATGTATAGTAGAAGCCTGGTTAACGACGATCCCAAAGAGCCTATAGTTTCTAAAAAGGTAAGCTTTCAGCCGGAAGAGCTGACTTCTGAATACTTTTGTAAAAACTTTGAGGATGGCTCTATTCTTAAAAATGCTGCAATCTCTAATTGTGTTGGTTGCGTTTTCAATTTTAAAATTCGCATTTGTAAACCATTCCCTTCCAAATTACGTAAATTTAATTGTTTGTTAATGTTATCAACAATTACATTGAGAAATCGAGGTGGAACCTCTTCCCCATTTACTCTGGCATCTGGGTCAACTAGCTTGATATGACTGCCATTAACTAGAGCCACTCCTGATTCTATCTTGATTAATAAAGGCTTGCTCCTATCTTTATTCTGTAATTCTACTTGGAAAACCAGGCGATTATTTGCCAAAAATCTTACATTTGGATTAATAAAATTATAGATGGAAATATTTCCTGTATTCGGACCAAGTGAGTGTATTTTTAGATGTTGCAACCAGGCGATTGATTGTGGTAGATGTAAAAGTTTGTTAACATCTTGCTGTGTTAAAACCAAACGCACACCAGCCTGTAAAGGTCGTTTAAGTTTGATTCGTCGTTGTTTAATCGGCGAAGCTAATTCAATTGTATCGGTATCTAATTCTAAAACTGTAATGTGGACATCTTGCGTCTTCAATTGCAAAGAACGTCCAGCAATACGTACTCGTTCTACCTTCCCTTGCAGCAACTGATAACTGGGAGTATGATCAATTCTGACTTGCAATTGTTCAAATGTAGCAAACTGCGAACGGATGGCATGAAGCGCAGTGCGATCAACCACGAGTCCTACTGGGGAAAGCAACCCCAGCAAACCAGATACGAGAATTGTCAAGAATTCCATATATTTACTGGGAATGGCGAATTGTTAACAGATCATGGGTTATTAATTCAAAACTAAGGCTTCATGAGTGTGCTCGTGCGCTCGTAACCCCATAGATAAATAAGCGTGGAGGAGAAAATCACTTTGCCCGATATCATCTATCAAGCACAACCCCCCCTGGAATTTATCCCTCCAGCGCTTAACCCCCTATTTCTGAATGTTTTCCAATTAGTGCTTCCGAGTTGGATACGTTGGAAAACGGCCATTAGCCAAATAGAAGCAGACAATGTCGAGATAATGGTAGATTTATACCGCCAGTTTCAGGAAGGAAAAATTCGCTTTTTAATAGCATTTCGCCATCCCAAGGTAGATGATCCACTTTGTCTTACTTATTTGCTGTCTCATATTCTCCCTCGTGTTGCACAACATAAAGGCGTCTCATTACAACATCCGCTTCATGCCCATTTTATCTACGATCGCGGAATTCCTCTTTGGGCTGGCTCTCACATTGGTTGGATCGGTTCTCGCTTGGGTGGAACGTCAATCCAACGGGGTAAGGCAGACTGGATGGGATTGCGTTCGGCGCGGGACTTATTTGCAAATGGGCGTTTCCCTATGGCTGCAGCACCAGAGGGAGCAACCAATGGTCATTCAGAGATTGTCAACCCACTAGAACCTGGTATTGTACAGTTAGGCTTTTGGTGTGCCGAAGATTTGCACAAAACCGGACGAGATGAACAGGTTTTTATTGTACCAGTTGGAATTCAATACAATTATGTCGAAGCTCCTTGGAATGCGATCGCTCATCTTCTCAGTGAATTAGAAGCAACCAGTGGTTTGCCTGTAAAAGCTGTAGCAACCGGAGATCCAACGCCTCTAAATCTCTACCCACGATTATTAAGCTTGGCAGAACATTTATTATCGTTGATGGAACAGGTTTACACGCGGTTCTACCATCAAAAATTGCCACAAGTTCAGAATCCAGAGGGGCAAGAAAAAGATCTTAATGAAGTGTTAGCGCTGCGTCTCCGGGCTTTGTTGAATGTTGTGTTACAAGTCGCAGAAGAGTATTTTGACTTGCAGCCCAAGGGAAATTTAAATGATCGCTGTCGGCGAGTAGAGCAGGCAGGCTGGAATTATATTTTTAGAGAAGAATTTAAGGATGTCAAAGCACTGCCACCATTGGAACGCGCTTTAGGCGATCACATCGCTATGGAAGCAAATTTGCGGATGTGGCATATGCGACTGGTAGAAAGTTTTGTTGCAGTTACAGGTACTTATATCCGAGAAAACCCAACAGCGGAACGCTTTGCTGAAACAACTTTACTGATATGGGATACAGTAACTCGCATTCAAAGCGGTAATCCCTTCCATCGTCCCACTCTCGGTAAGCAACGAGTACAATTAACTGTAGGTGAACCTCTATCTGTTTCTGAACTTTACCCAAATTATAAAGCAAATCGCCAAGGTGCTAAACAAGCCGTTGCTGACTTAACGAAGAACTTACAACACGCGATGGAAGGTTTGATTGTCAAGGGATGAAAGGTATTGTTTTACAGGGAAAGGTAACGTATTTACCCTTGCTATTCGCCATCAAGACTACTTTCGGCTAATAATAAAATATCTTCAATCCTACCTTGCTTGAAGGCTGATAAAATGGCTATACTAATTACTAACTCACAGCAAAATCTGTAAATTCCCTTTTATAGGGTGAATGAAATCCTATAACAATATCTTCTTTGGGAACCCCCATATTTACTAGTTCTTCAGCAATATCTACCTCTGTTCCATTCAACTGAATCCAAATTTTTTCATTTTTAATATCTATGTGCATTGAACAGCCATAAACACGACGTTTATTTTCCCAACCTACATGAACAAGTTGATAATGGTCGCGTAAAGTATCAAATATTTGTTCTACTTCTACATCTCCGTAAGAAGGTTTATAGTTACCATATTTTGCTAAAAGTTCTTGAACGTATTCTCGATATTTTTCTAACTTAACCATCTCACTATCTCCTTAATTTCAATATCATAAACTACTATCTTTAATTGAAATTCTTGAATTTGAAGCTGTATAAATGGAAGTGGGAAAAAATCATCATAGGTTTCTGTATCAACAGCTAAATATAGGTTACGTTCTGATTCTTTTTCTCTAAGAGCAGTGCGATAGTTGAGGAATTGTCCAAGAGCAACATGAAAATCAGTAATAGCTGATGGACTGAGAAAACTTTTTATTTCAACGTAAGAATTGAGCACTCAGGAGTCAGAAGTCAGAATTTGTAAGGAGTCTATAATTTTGGTATATTCATTTCATCAAATTTTCAGTTCTGACTTTAACTATTCTGAATCCTGAATTCTGGCTCCTGAATTCTTACATTTCAACAGCATTTTTTCTCCTTCCTTTTCTGCTGCCAGTAATTTCTCTGCTCCCAAATCGATACGCATCTGAACTTTACCAAAATCAATATATAGGGGGTCATTTGTAATATTCCACCCATCTTTTTCCAAAGCTAATCTCACAATGTCGTGAAATTTATCTTTTGCTGACATAACCTATTTATTCACCTGGGAATATCACAATTTTACACTATAGCCAGAGCGTACAAGTTGAATTGTCGCGCTCCCTTCTATTGAGCGCGATTGTTGTTACTGTGAGAAAAAACCTAATTATGTAAAGAAAAGACGCCCTACAGCACATCAGGCGACAGGAGATAATCTTCGCAACTATACTAATATTTTGCATCAGCTAGGAGTTGCTTATCTAAGTCAAAAGAATTCTATAAAAGCCAGAGAATATTTAGAAGAAGCGGCAGCAATAATTAAGAGTGATCACGATTCAAGATTCCAAGCTGAAATCTTGAACACATTAGGAGAATCTTATTATCAACAAAGGCAATTTGACAAAGCAATTACTTTTTATCAAGAATCTTTGAGCATTTCACAAAAACGTAAGAATTACCGAGGTGAAATTGCTTCTAGGTATAACCTAGGAAATGTTGACCTACAATTGAGACAATTTCAACAGGCGAGCAGCCTTTATCATCAATGTTTAGAGATTGAGCAACAAATAGGCGATCGCTGTAGTAGTGCGAGTACATACCACCAGTTGGGAAGAGTAGCCCAAGAGATGCGGGAATTTGAGGAGGCGAGGCGCAATGGTAAAGTGGTAATTTAACCTCTTGGTCATACTTTAAAGAGCAATCAGCAATCTGTTATGGTTCTACACCAGAGGCACGTTTGTGTTGGATACTCTGTTCAAGTTCATCAATCGAGTTCAGCCGTTTGCCCTCTTTATGGATAAGCTGTCCTAATGCATAAAGCGCATCATTATCATGACGATGTTGCAACACGTATTCACGCAGTTGCTTGATTGTCATTTTGTCAAAATCTGGCTTAGTCACTGTAGTCAACCTCTCCTTGTTTGTTAATCGCCGCCTGGATCTCTTCACCAGCAACAATGATTAAATCCCCACTTCGCTCGTCTACACGAATCAAGTGAATTGATATAAACATATTAGTTAACGAAGCACAAATCCTAAACATTTCAGTCTTTTGCTCTACTGTCGGGTTTGGTTGTTGCTTCATCTTCTATTATCAAGGTTTTATCGTAGTTTGATTGTTTCACATCCCTCTTCGCTCAGTCAATTGTAATGCATTATTTGGGAAGCACCTTATAAGATTCCCGACTTCTTTAGGACTTACGCATACTCTAAGATTTCTTGGCGTACAAGAGCGTCTTGGCGGTTCAATAAATTAAGCTTTTTGGCAATT
>CALMVQ010000114.1 GCA_937873135.1 uncultured Scytonema sp.
CCCCAACCCCTCCCCGCTTGCGGGGAGGGGAGATAAAGCACAGCGAGGAGCGCTCTTGGGGTTCGGATGGAATTAAAGTTAATTTACCGGACATGATATCAGTACTTTTAAATACCCAACACCCAACAACCACTAACTTGTGATTCGCATTTATACCCAAATTAAACAGGGTGAAAAATGGCTGCGGCGATATCGCCATTGTCCATCTGTGTTTGCCTGTGTTTTAGGATTTACCGAAACTGGTTTGATCCCAGGAATATCAGCAGCAGGTTGCACTCCAGAGGATCGGAAATATACAGCTTGTGCTGATGCCGAGTTTTTGTACAATGGTCCTGAAGGAAAACCTCAATATCCTTTACCACCTCTTGATGCTGGAGCCTCTCCTGTCTTGATTTCCCGCGCAGTAGTTGAGGCATTAAAAATTCCAGTTTACCTGTTCAATGCCGGATTACCCCTATCTCTGAATGTTCCAGCAATCGATCTAGGTGGTTGTCCCGCTCGGTGTTTAAGTCAGGGTAATGCTTTAGAGCTTGCAACAGTACACCACTTGTTAGAACAAGGGCTGCAATGGGGTGAACGGCTCAGTCATCAAGTTCAGAACGGGTATCTCATTTTGGGTGAGTGTGTTGTTGGTGGAACAACGACTGCCCTAGCAATTTTAACTGGTTTGGGAATACAAGCCGTAGGAAAAGTCAACAGTAGCCACCCTGTCTGCAATCATGCACAAAAATGGGCAGTGGTACAAGCCGGGCTGGAAAAGATCACCGGGAGAGTGGGAGAAACGCAAATTCCAAGTCTCTTCGATCCCCTTAAGCTTGTGGCAGCAGTGGGCGATCCGATGCAAGTTGTGGTAGCTGGGATGGCAATCGCCCTCAGTTGCCGTTGTGGCGTTTTACTTGCTGGTGGGACGCAAATGCTAGCTGTGTATGCTCTGATAATTGCGATCGCTAAAACTTATAATTTGTCCTGGCAACCAGAAGAAGTCGTGATTGGCACAACCCGTTGGGTAGCAGAAGACCCAACAGGTGCTACGGTTAAGCTAGCCCAGTTAGTTGGTAAAGGTCACATCACTTCTCTTGACGTTTTTCCGCCCCTGCTAGCTACGCAGTTAAGTCTTGCTAATTCTCGTTATCCTCAATTGCAAGCCTATGAGCAGGGCTTTGTAAAAGAAGGTATGGGTGCTGGAGGCGCTTGCATTGCCTCTCATCTTTGCCAAGACTGGCAGCAACATCAACTTTTAGAAGTCATTGAAACCCAGCTAGAACGCTGGTTGTTAAGAAGGGGAGATGCTAATGAATTCTCTTGAGCAGTAATTGCTCTTCCAAAGCTGCAATGCGATTGTATGCAGCTGTTAACTGCGCTGTCAGTCTTTGGATTTGAATTTCTGGAGTTATATTTTTTTCTCCCCCTTGAGGATTTTTGTCTGGGTAAATACTATCCTCTAACACATCCTTATGTTCAAATTCCGGATTAAAATGTACATATCCTTTTAACTGATAGTGATGCTCACTACTTTCTAGTAAGTTATTTCTATTCTCACTTATTTTATCCAAACAGCACTCTGATAAAGCCTGAGACACTTTGCAGTCTAGCTGCTCCATCACTTGATAGAGGGCATCCACTTTTTGATTCAAAGTCTGAACCTGCTTTTGTAATGGCTCCATTTAATACCCTCGTCCTCTATTTTTCTTTATAAACATCTAGATGTTAGCATTCGTGCCGTCAGCTAATCATGCGCCGCACTCAAAGCCTTTCAACTTACCGCCTAACTCCGAAACAAAATGACGACACTGTTACTCGAGAGTTCTTGCTGGATGCCTGTAAGCATTCAACACTTCCGTTGCCCGTATGACTCGTTAGAACTCGATCTGTACCATCTTCTTCTACAAAACTCCTCAGCATAGCTGCCAGAGGAATCGCAGATAGATAAATCCTTACTTCATACTATATTATTCAATTTTTAGGAGATGTTAACTATACTTATAATTATTTAAACTTTTAATATATTTTATTGAGATGTCATACTTAAATTCTAAGTTAGAAATACATATACATGTCTATCTAGAGCTTTACTAACATAATTGTTGCCAAAAATTAATCTATGGAGCGACGGTCTTTTTTGCTAGGTGCCGGTACGGTAGCACTCTCACAACTATTTGTCAGTTGTGCTGGAAACAACCAAGCAACGTTATACGTGCAACTGTTAAAAGATTCTATACCAGGTCAAGTGGTGAATCAGTTTGGCCAAGTTGTACACAAGACGCAGCTAAATTTTGCCCCAGTAGGGCAGTTACAGGATTTATTTAAGCAATTGCAAACTTGGCAGAAGAAAACAAATACGAGAGAGAATGAGGGCTGGCGTCGCTTTATACCGTTGGCAAAATCTGAAAAAACGACGAAAGCTGACTTGGTAACTTTAGGAGATTACTGGATAAGCGTAGCAATTAAGCAGAACCTAATTCAACCATTGGAGGTGTCAAAGTTAAAACAATGGTCTTCTTTGCCTGAACGGTGGCAAGAATTGGGGAGACGGAACGAGCAGGGGCAGGTAGATCCTCAAGGAAAAGTTTGGGCAGTTCCTTATCGGTGGGGTAGCACAGTTATTGTTTACCGCCGTGACAAGTTTCTTCAAGAATTCAATTGGACTCCTAGCGATTGGGGTGATTTGTGGCGAAAGGAACTGCGCGATCGCATTTCTCTGTTAGATCAACCACGCGAAGTTGTTGGACTTGTTTTAAAGAAGCTGGGAAAATCCTACAACACGAAGAATCTTGACATTCCAAACTTGGAGATAGAATTACAGAACTTAAATCAGCAAGTAAAATTTTATAGTTCCGATAGATACTTAGAACCTTTAGTAACTGGAGATACTTGGCTAGCAGTTGGGTGGTCAAGTGATATCCTGTCAATTCTTGGACATTATCCGCAATTGAGTGTCGTCATTCCTCGCTCAGGAACAGCGCTTTGGGCAGATATGTGGGTACGTCCTACAGGCAAAAACAGTGAGGATTCATTGTATAAATGGATTGATTTTTGTTTACAACCACGCATTTCTCAGCAAATCTCTTTGCTTACCAAAACAAATTCGCCCTCAGCAAAAATTAATGCCTCAGATATTTCCGAATCATGGCAAAAGGTGTTATTGAGTAATTCGGAGGCTTTTGAAAAAAGTGAATTTTTACTTCCTTTGCCGCCAGATACTGCTGTACAATACGAGTCTTTGTTTGCAAAAATCAAGAGTTAGTTAAGTAAGTGGACGTGAACAAACACGTCTCTACTATTTTGTTCTACTATTAAGATCAACATTACACAATACTGGACTTGTACTAAAGTTACAAGTGTAGGTTGCTAAACGTTCTTTTTGATAATTGAATACCCGGAGATTGTAACCATAACGCCTTGCAACAGTGCCTACTCGATTAAGGAAACCGTAGCGTTCTGAGTAATCTAATATACTCCAAAGCTGTTGATTTACTAATAAGTCTACTCGCCCTGGCTCTGTTTTTGTAGCTGGATATGCTATCCAGTTATCCAACAATTTATTCTCAGAGTTCTCTTTTGCCAACCACAAACTCGGAATAGTCAATCCCCTTTGGGAAATAGTGTTAGCTGTAATCACATTTTTTGGGTTTTGCAATAAGCTTAGTTCCAAAGGCGCAGTTGAAGCTTTTGGAACCGAGGAAGTTTCTGCAAATGAGGCGTGGGTTGGGAAAAGAGATGTGCCAAGGCAAATACCCAATATTAGTATACGCGATCGCATTTTCGTTAGTTGTAGATGGCAAGCGTCAGGTGAGTTGCTAAAAACCCAAAACTCTCTTGGTTTATGAGACTCACCACCTGTATAGTAGTTCCTAATGAAATGAAATCACGGGTTTTCAGCATCTTTCTGATAACTTTCAAAGTATTCCTTAATATCGAATAACTCAATTGGAAAAATGTAAAACAGCCTTTCCTGCAAAGCGCCTCTGTGTAAGCTGCTGTGCCACTTCTGCGACTTGAGTCCAAGGTGCTTCCACATCAATATGAGGGCTGAGTTGTCCGTGGGCGACTAAGTTCACTAACCGTTTTAGCCCCACCGATGCAGGCTCCCGCTCGAGTTCGTGAAATAGGATAAAGCCATACAAACTAGCACCACCTGTACCATAAAACTTGCTAGCATCAAATGTTACTTCTTTATTGGCTGATGTCCCGAACAAAACACACATGCCATCAGGTGCTATTAAGCTTAGTGCTGTAGATAGTGTCGTCCCTCCCACAGACTCTAAAATTAAATCATACGGTCCATACTCACTAGCTACTGAAAGATCGTCTCCTGTCACAACAATATGTGCCCCAGTCTGCTTGACAGATGCTTCAAACTGTGGGTTACGCACATGAGCGACTACCGTTGCACCCGACAGTCGCGCCAATTGACAGGCAAAGTTTCCCACTCCACCAGAAGCACCTGTAATCAAGACTTTGCGATCAAGAAGAGAACCTGCTTTGGCTAGGGCGTGCATGGCAGTCAACCCTGCCACAGGTAAGGTAGCAGCTTGGGCAAACGTGACTGATTCCGGTAACTCGGCGAGGGAATGTGTAGGAACTGCCACAACTTCTTTCCATGCGCCTTTCGGGACAAAGCCAACAACGCGGCTACCTACACTCGGACTTCCATTGGCTGCAGCAACTTCGATAGTACCAGCCAAGTCCCAACCCGGTTGCCATCCTGCCTCAGCACTCATTGCCCGCCTCACCTCCCCCCGATTGAGGGAAATTGCCGCCACCCTTACGAGTGCCTCGGATGGCGCAGGTGAAGGTGGAGACACTTCTTTGATGGCTAAACGTCCTTCTACTTGCGGATCGACAACAACAGCACGAATCTTGTCCATGATGCGAAATTACCTTGCTACCTTAATGAGATTATCTTTCAGAGTACTTGCCAATGCTTACATACTCAAACGTTAATTATTTTCTGCACTTGTTTCGCTACGCTCAACATAGCTTGAAAATGATTTCGGTTTTTCCGGCCGTAATTCCTCTCCTTACTACGTTGAAGAAGGGGAATTACGGCGTTTTGGTTAAATATTCTTCTCAGGAAAACAACTTTGGTTTTCTTACACTGGTTGATTGGCTGGCACAGCCAACATCCGAGGAATTAGCACATGGGATGGCTGTTCTAGGATGAACCGAACACAGCGAGCAATGTCTTCTGGCTGTAGTGCCCCTCCAGAGTGGACAAAATCTTTGTTTTTTTCGTCCCAATTGTTATACAGCCCTGTTTCAACAGTACCAGGTTCAATACAAGAGACACCAATGCCAGTTCCAGCTAGCTCCATCCGGAGTGAATCTGTGAATGCTTCGACAGCAAACTTTGTTCCACAGTAAGCACCTATGTTGGGAACCGTCTTCAAACCAGAAATACTCGAGGTGTTGATTAAAAAACCATTACCAGTTTTCTTAAAATGCCGTAGTGCTGTATAAGCCATACGATAAATAGACTCTACATTAATGCGTACCATTTCACAGATTTTTTCAATGTCAACTTCTTCAATCGAGCCAACAGTCATTACCCCTGCATTACTAAACACGACGTCAAGCTGACCAAATGTATTTATAGCTTTATCTACCAGCTTTTGTGGCAATTCTACATCTGTGATTTCACTTACCAAAAATGTAGCGTTCTTTACGCTGGACACAAGATGTTCGAGCTTATCTTGAGAACGGGCAGTCAATACCAGTTTCATGCCTGCTGCATCTAAATCTTTGGCAACCGCTTCGCCAATTCCTCCACTAGCTCCAGTAATGATAGCGACCTTATTATTTAGATCCATAAGTTTTTCCTCTTAATCTGAGTGTAGATGATATGGCTAAATCTATCGATGGTCGTAACTCGCTGTATTTCCTTTTCTTGCCAAAATTATCACAATCTTGCACAAATTTTGCATTTACGTCTCTACAGCATTTGTCTATAAGCTTTCGGAGTGGTAAATAGGTGTTTACGAAATAGCCTTGTCAGATGGCTTTGGCTAGCAAAGCCAGTACTATAAGCAATTTCAGAGATTGCTAGATCTGTGTTAGCTAGCATTTGTTTTGCCGTCTCTAATCTGCGCTTCACCAAGTATTGATAGGGAGTCACCCCTGTTGATTGTTTGAACAAGCGTGCAAAATAATAGGAACTCATACTCACCTGGTTGGCGATTTCTCCTAATGACAAATCCTCTGTCAAATGCTCGTTGATGTACTCAATCGCCTGCCTTAGTCTATACTTGGGTAAGCCTCCTGTATAGTCTCGAAGATTATGTGTGCGCCCAGAATATCGTCGTAGCAGATGAACTGCCAGCATTGTTGCTGCGGACTCAGCATAAAAACGACTGCCCAAGCCATCTGTTTCCAACTCTGTTTTCAGCGCCAATCCAATTTGATAGATCAACGGATCGGGTGTTGAGAACTGCGGCACCAGTTCGACATGATCAGGATTGATTGATTCGTATGCTATGTGAGCGACAAGCACAGGTTCAAGAATAAGTACAGTGATTGCGATTTCTGTATTCCAATGCGCCCCATGAGACACATTTGCCGGAACAACCACAATATCACCGCTTCCCATGCTCTCTCTCTGAGAGCGTCCATCTAGTATCCGTTTTACTCCGAATGGACGCTGATCGTTATGAGTGACAATTACATGTTGTGCGGGATAATATTCCGGCATTTCATCAGGAGGCAGTCGGTAATAATGCTTTAGGTGAATGCCATTCCAACCAACTTTGTGACTTGAAACTAACGGAGTACAAGGGAGGATTTGCAAGCTAGCATTTTCCTTGGTTAAGTCAACGGTTAACGGTTTGCCTTCTAGCATTGCTTTTTTCTCTTCTACTCGTGTTCGCTTAACCAATCCGACTTTAAAGCAAGAAGTGCTAACGTAGCAACATTAACCAATCACAACTGAATGTAACTTGATTCAATTAGAAGAGATAGCAGAATTTCTTAATCGCTTCTTTGATGTGGATCGCTTCCCTCAAGAGGAAAGAGGTGGTGTGTATTTGCCATCATCACGTCCCGTCAAACGATTGGGGTTGGCACTAGAACCGTGGACGCAGTTACCGGAATGGGCGAAAGCGAGAAATTTCGACGCACTCTTTTTACATCGCCCGTGGAAACTTGAAGAGGGACAACTTGCATCCGATGTTGGGGTTATTTCCTATCATCTAGCATTTGATGAACGTTTGACAATCTCATTCAATCCTCGGTTGGCGGAAGTATTGGGAATGTCTTGCTTGGAAGTTCTAGGTGAGAAAGATGGTAGGGCAATTGGGATGATAGGAGAAATTCCTACTTCGCTGTTTGCTAGTTTGTGTCGCTGTGTGCATCAAATATTTGGTGGAAACGAGCAGGTACATGCGGAAAATTGTACTGAAGTGACACGAATTGCTGTTGTGGGGGCAATGACAGACGCGCTGGTTCGTGAAGCTGCGCATCGTGGTGCTAATCTATACATAACAGGACAGTTACGACAGCCAGCAGTACAGGCAATGCAAGAAACTAATATGGCGGTGATTGCTGTTGGTCATCGTCGCAGCGAAGTCTGGGGTTTGCGATCGCTCGTTGGAATATTGCGTGAACGATGGTCTGAGTTGGATATTATTATATATAATACACATTAAATCAGTATTTGTACTATTGTCAATACCCTGGTTATAAAGATTATTTGGCGACAACCTGATCCCGTAACAAAAGTAAGTGCTTGTCCTTAATTCCCGCCATCATCAACGCGTTCACAGTTTGTATCAGATAGTCAGCGCAGGAACCTAGCTGTCCAGAGGCTGTAGCAATGCTATTTACGGTGGTGTCAAGGGACAAATTATGAGCGTAGTTTGGATGGAGACGGTTGATAACGAAGGCGATCGCCTCTAGTTGTTGTGTGCCATCAAACACTTTTACCCAACGGGGAACATAACAAGCAACAACCATCTCCCGCCTCCATAACAGCAACAGTTCAGACAGTACATCAGCAGCAGCGATTTGCTACCGTACTCCCTTATCAGGCTGACGATGATTTGACACCGGAAAACTCGCAAATAGAGTGAAATGGGCAAAAACGGCAATGATATCCAGGATTAGGTAAAAATACTTGGCTGAAATGATTGTTTTGTTGCTGATACTTTTGTAAATCTTGCTGGTGCTTTTGCGCAATATGTGCTAGTTCTGATTCTATTGCGTCCAACTCACTCTGAGTAACGCTAATAACCTCAGATTTTTTACTAAGCTCCAAATTATAAAATGAGGCAACAGCTTGATAGCTGGGATAAAGATAACGAGCTGCTAATAAATAAACTAATGCCTGTCGTTGGTCGAAAGGAGATTTACCAGTTTTAAAATCTAAAATATGCAAAGTGCGATCAGACTCTATGAAAACACAATCCATCGCTGCATACAAGCGGAAGCGATAATTTTGCTGCGTAATCAAAATTGGTTTGGGAAAACCTTCATCGCCGCGAGTTAAGAGGACGATTTGTTTATCCAAAAGCAATGGATCGTTATGATAATTTTGCAAAATTTGTCGTACCCGTTGCTGAACTTCTTCTGTTGAAGCGCTTAATTTCAGAATCTGTGCAACTTGTTCGACACCATCAGATCGATCCAACAGATATTTATGGTGATGAAACTCATAAACACCTTTTTGTGCCAGTAAACCAATACGCTGAGATGCACTAGCTGTTGCCGAAAGCGCTTTGACTTGCGGTTCGTGTTGCCGCGCTTTGATAAACCCCCGTCTCATCTGACAATGCCACCGTTGTTGGCTTGTTGCTGGGGCAACTAAAGACCAAAGGTGATAACTGGCGAAAGGTGATTCAGGGGTTGACATTGCTTGAAATTGGTAAAAGACAATATTGGCGGCTACAGACACGAGTGCTGAAAGCTTATTGTTTTATTTTTATCAATGAGAGAAATTGCTAAAAATAAGTGCTAGTAGTACTTACAGCGATAGACAACGTAGTATTAATGGTAGAAAATGATTACCCATGGCTTGACTTTCCTAAGTGTGTGGAAAGTGACGCAAACAGTCGCAAATGACCTCAAAACAACCTATACTGAAGACTCCAAATTTTGAGTAAAACTGTGAAAGTTTCGCTCGGGTGCTTGATATACAGTAGTAATTGGATGGAACGCCCATCACCCAAATTCTGTGAGGACGTTAATTACTCCTAGTCATATGCATCACCCTAGTGGGGGATAAAGATATCTCTAACTATATTGATTCTGGCACTCCAAAAATTACTGATACTATTGTGGCAAATATTTAAGAGTAGATCGAACGCTCTAAGTTGAAAATAGGGAATGGGGAATGGGGTAACAAATATTTTCTCTCCCTTTGTTGTCACCAAAAAGTAAGTAGCAGGTAGGGTATGAGTTAGGTTTGGAGTACTTACACGCCTTTTTATTTAAGAAAAAAATATTTTTGCTCGGGTATAGGAGCAGCGTTCTTAGTTGAAGCTCAAACGCTTAGAAAAGAACGCTCATGAAATTTATTGGGGTTCCTAAACTACCCCTTGTCTTCGTTAATACGGCGAACCCTGAGCTTGAAAATAGGGAGAAAGCATATTTTCTGGCTTGAGAATATTCGTAGTTCATGGTGGCTGCCTCAAGCAAAACAAACAGCGATCGCTGATTAAATGAAAAACACACATGGTAGCCTAACCTGTATGCTATTTATTTTGCCTTAACACTGCTTTCTACATGAGCACGACACTTTATCAGCAAATTCAGGAGTTTTACGATGCTTCCTCTAGTCTGTGGGAACAGATATGGGGTGAACATATGCACCACGGTTATTACGGTGTCGATGGTAAGCAAAAAAAAGACCGTCGGAGGGCGCAAATTGATTTAATTGAAGAACTCCTTAAGTGGTCGGGGGTATATTCAGAGGATGCGGAGAGTTTACCTTCTGCCTCTATCCTGGCGTCTCCGCATCAGTCTGAACAAATTCACCCACCTCGGTACGAAAATATTCTTGATGTGGGTTGTGGGATTGGTGGTAGTTCTCTATACTTAGCAGAAAAATTTCATGCTAGAGCAACGGGAATTACTTTGAGTCCAGTGCAAGCCGCTCGAGCCAAGGAACGCGCCCAAGAGTTAGGATTGAGTTCAAGGACTCATTTTCAAGTGGCAGATGCTCAAGCAATGCCTTTTACTGACAACTCTTTTGACTTGGTTTGGTCATTAGAAAGTGGTGAGCATATGCCAAATAAAATCCAATTTATACAGGAATGTTTGCGGGTGCTTAAACCTGGTGGAACGTTCATTATGGTAACTTGGTGTCATAGACCGATTGAGAATTTACCACTAACGGTAGATGAACAAAAGCACTTGCAGGATATTTATCGAGTGTACTGTTTGCCTTACGTCATTTCTTTGCCGGAGTATGAAGCGATCGCCCGTCAACTTGGATTGCAAAATGTTCGTACTGCCGATTGGTCAAAAGCTGTTGCACCTTTTTGGGATGTGGTGATGGATTCAGCGTTTACTCCTCAAGCAATTTGGGGTTTATTGTGTTCCGGTTGGAGTACTATTCAAGGCGCGTTGTCTTTAGGCTTGATGCGTCGGGGTTACGAGAGCGGGTTGGTTCGATTTGGATTGTTGTGTGGAAATAAGTAAACGAAGTACACAGAGAGGAGAGATGAGTCAAGTTTCGCAGGGTGGATTTCAGAGTAGTTGGCTTTATGCTTTGTGGAAGTTTTCCCGTCCGCACACGATTATTGGAACGAGTTTGAGTGTTGTGGGGTTGTATTTAATTGCAATTTCCTTACTACCCTCTACGCCACTTCCTTCAACGGGAACCTCTGCAACACAGTGGTTACCCTACTCCCCATTCTCTCTTTTAGGAGCATGGATTGCCTGTTTGTGTGGCAATATTTATATTGTGGGGCTGAATCAATTAGAAGATGTGGCAATTGATAAGATTAATAAGCCTCATTTGCCGCTCGCTTCAGGAGAATTTTCTTGGCAACAAGGGCAATTGATCGTGATCACAACTGGTGTTCTGGCACTTGTTTTTGCATTGCTGCTAGGACCTTTTTTGTTTGCGATGGTCGGTATTAGTTTGGCAATTGGCACAGCTTATTCTTTACCGCCAATTCGCCTGAAGCGATTTCCTTTCTGGGCAGCACTGTGTATTTTTTCTGTACGTGGGGCAATTGTGAATTTAGGGTTGTTTTTGCACTTTAGTTGGGTTTTACAAGAAAACCAATCGATTCCGTTTGCCGTGTGGGTGCTGACGTTGTTTGTTTTAGTATTTACGTTTGCGATCGCGATTTTCAAAGATGTCCCAGATATGGAAGGCGATCTTCTATACAATATCAAAACTTTTACTCTCCAACTTGGTAAGCAAACAGTTTTTAATCTCGCTCTTGGAGTGTTAACTGTCTGTTATCTAGGGATGATTTTGGTTGGTACGCTTGGGCTAACTGAGATAAACTCTATTTTCCTTGTGATCACTCATGTGGTTGTATTAGCCGGGATGTGGTGGCAAAGTAGGAAAGTTGACTTGCAAGATAAAAGCGCGATCGTCAATTTTTATCAATTCATTTGGAAACTCTTTTTCCTCGAATATCTGATTTTTCCCACCGCCTGCCTTTTGAGCTAAGAACATGAGTTAGGAGCCAGGAAGGTTCTCTTGAGCGATAATTATATCTAGCACCAATTTTAGAGACGCGCCATGGCGCGTCTTTAGACAGTACACATGGCACGCTCAAAATGACTCCAGAATGCAAGATAAGCTTTTCAATAGTCAAAATATTATGATATCTAAGGACTTAAGAAGTTATGCTTTATATTAATATCCATTTGCTAATAACACAAAATAATCCTGATTTCCAGATCCTAAACGATGTACCGTTTGGTAATATTTTAGCGATCGCTACAGTCATTTCTAGTATTGCAATCCTTGTTTATTTTGCCTGGAAAACTTTGAGAACATCCAACTCTTTTCAGAAAGGAGTGACTCTTTATCAGCAAGAAGATTACAAAGGTGCTGAAGCCGTTTTTCGTCAAGTCATTTCTTTCAACTCTACTAATGATATGGTTCACTTGTTGTTGGGAGATGCTTTAAGGCAGCAAGGTAAATTAGAAGAAGCGATGCAACAATTTCAAGAAGTGATTCGCCGTGCACCAAAAAAGGTAGATGCTTATTTGCGCCTGTCAAGTGTGCTAATGCAGCAAGAACAGAAAGAGGAAGCAATTGTTACCCTGCAACAAGCTTCAGACTTATTCCAAAAACAGCGGCAACCCCAAAAAGCCGAACAAATTCAGCAGTTATTAAGTAGGTTGACGCAAAAAAACCGAGGCTAGAAAATCATTCATCTGCCCCGCTCTTTAGCAACGTCAAATTTTCCTTTAAACACGTGTGTAAAGACATGCTATTTGTAGTGTCTATAGTGGTTATCGTTTGAGTCACATAATACCCTCAAGATCGCCCTAACGGGCACCCCTCTCCCAAACTTGGGAGAGGGGCTGGGGGAAGAGGGCGATCTTGTATGGGTTACAACTGAGAACTGCTATAGACACACGTGTTGTAGTTTCACTCATTTGCCAAACCTTTAATCACTTTGATTTATCAATTTGAAAATAAAAAACATTTGCATCTATCAAACAGAGTCTTTATAGTGAAGTTACCTATATAGCACACAAAAGTCTGGCAGTTTGGGGGAGGGTGCAGATTGAACATCCTAGAGTTTTCGCTAATGGTGGGGTTTGGCTCTTTTTGTGCTGGATTTTTAGGAGCGCTCACAGGGTTAGGCGGTGGAGTGGTAATTGTTCCCTTCCTAACGGTGTTGTGCGGCGTGGATATTAAATACGCAATTGGTGCTTCCTTAGTATCAGTTATTGCTACATCTAGTGGAGCCGCATCTGCTTATGTTAAGGAAGGTTATACAAATTTGCGGCTAGGGATGTTTCTAGAAGTGGCGACAACGTTTGGCGCGATCGTCGGAGCAATTGTGGCAGGATGGATATCTACTACAGTGCTTGCTGTCATTGCTGGGATTGCTTTAATCTTCTCGGCATATCTATCCCACAAATCCTCACCCGAATATGCAGAAAATTTGCCACTAGATCCTCTGGCAACGCGGCTCAAGTTGAGTGGCACTTACCCAACTCCAATGGGAGAGCAGTGTTATAACGTGGTTGGTGTTCCGTGGGGATTTGGACTGATGTTTGTGGCGGGCATACTTTCAGGATTGCTGGGTATTGGTTCTGGAGCGCTGAAAGTGCTAGCAATGGATCAATTAATGCGTATCCCATTTAAGGTTTCAACCACCACTAGCAATTTTATGATTGGGGTGACAGCAGCAGCTAGCGCCGGGATATACCTTAATAGAGGTTATATCGATCCCGGATTGGCAATGCCAGTTATGTTAGGAGTACTATTTGGTGCGTTATTAGGGACAAGGGTACTGGTTAAAGCTAAGGTGAAGTTTCTGAGAAACATTTTTAGCCTCGTCATCTTAGTGCTTGGGCTGGAAATGATTTATAAAGGATTCACGGGGAGGCTTTAGGATGGTGCATCGACCTACATTTTCAGAGCGGCGATTTGAGCAGTTTATCGGCAACCTGTTAAGAGTGGGAGTTTTCCTGGCTAGCACTCTAGTACTAATTGGTGGCATTTTCTACTTGATAAACCACGGTGGTGAGACTGTCAATTACCAGTTTTTTCGCGGAGAACCAACAGAATTTCGCTCTCCACCAGAAGTTGCAACATCTGTTCTCTTAGGCCGTCGCCGTGGCTTGATTCAACTCGGATTACTGCTCCTGATTGCCACTCCAGTTATTCGAGTGGCTTGTTCGCTCTTAGCTTTTGTACGACAGCAAGATTATACCTACGCGATTATCACCCTGATTGTGCTGTTGGGGCTGGGATACAGTCTATTTAGTAGTTAGCTGTTATTCATCAGCTATCAGCACAAGAGTTATATTTATGCATACAAGTATAGATTTTTACCGCTCATCGCTAACTGCTAATTACTCACCGTTTTTCAATAAATTGATTGTGACTTATGGAAATTTCAAATAAATCAGAATACGCACTTCTCGCTTTAATAGCACTGGCAAACAGCTATCCTAGTGGCGAATCGATGCAAATCAAACAAATTGCAGCATTACAAAATATACCGAATCGTTATTTAGATGAACTGCTAGCGACTTTAAGGCGCGGAGGTTTAATTAAAAGCATACGCGGAGCTAAAGGTGGATATGTTTTAGCACGAGAGCCGGACAAGATTACGGTGCTAGATACTGTGAACTGTATAGAAGGGATAGACACTGATGTATCAAGTACGGATAAGAATACCACTCAAAAAACGTTAGAAATTAAAGTAATTGAGGAAACTTGGCTCGAAGCGTGTGAAGCGGCTCAAGGAGTTTGGCAAAAGTATACACTACAAGACCTTTGTGAACGGCGAGCATCTCGACGGCAGATGGAACTGATGTACTACATCTAAATATTTCAAGAGCGGCGTAGAGGCCTGAGAAAATATATTTAGATGTCTCAGTAGCTAACACCGTGCATCCCACTCCTTCTTCCTCCCACCTACCCCTCGCCAATAAAACTATTTTGGTGACACGTTCGGTAGGGCAGTCCAGTCAATTTACAGAACTTCTCACCTCATCAGGCGCAACTGTGATTGAAATGCCAACATTAGAAATTGGTCCGCCTTCGAGTTGGGACGCGTTGGATCATGCGATCGCTCATCTATCTGACTTTCACTGGTTAATTCTCACGAGCAGTAACGGCATAGACTATTTCTTTGAACGCCTGCTTGCACAAGGAAAGGATGCTCGTACTTTAACGAAAATTAAAATAGCTGTTGTTGGTGAGAAAACAGCCCAAAGTTTGAAAGAACACTCTCTCCAAGCAGACTTTATTCCCCCAGACTTTGTCGCCGACTCGCTAGTGGCGAACTTTCCTGAGGAATTAACAGGTAAAAAGGTGTTATTTCCTAGAGTGGAAAGTGGCGGACGGGAAGTTTTGCTGCAAGAATTCACTGCTAAAGGAGCAGAAGTGGTGGAGGTAGCTGCGTACCAATCTTACTGTCCCAGTAGCATCCCCCCTTCGGCAGAGTTAGCACTTCAAAGTGGAATAGTGGACGTAGTTACCTTTGCTAGTTCCAAAACAGTACAATTTTTCTATCAAATAATAAAAAGGGTGTTTTCTGAAAACTCTGAAGACACTGAGTCATTAGTCGCAAATTTCTTAGAAGGAGTTTGTATCGCTTCTATTGGTCCTCAAACCTCTAAAACTTGTCGTTCCTTATTTGGACGTGTGGATTTGGAAGCTGAGGAATATACTTTAGAAGGATTGACTCAAGCACTGATCAAATGGTGTGTGGGGGAGGACAAAGGAAACAACGAAGAATAATAACTACGCGCTGACTCTACGGGCGGGTTTTGTCAGATGTTGTGTTTGCTTGGATGTTGTTTCGATTAAACCCGCCCCTACGCACCGACTCGTGAATCCTACTCCTGACTTATAATGTCCCGCATTATCGGCTTAACTGGAGGGATTGCTACAGGCAAAACGACTGTTGCCAATTATTTGGCTAGTGCGTACAATTGGCCAATTTTGGATGCAGATCTTTATGCTAGGGATGCTGTCTCTAAAGATTCCCCCATTCTTCAAGCGATCGCCCAACGTTATGGTGAACAAATTTTACTTGCGGATGGCAACCTCAACCGCCAGCAACTGGGTGAGATTATCTTTAATAGTCTTGAGGAACGCAACTGGATAGATGGGTTGATTCATCCTTACGTGCGCGATCGCTTTCTCAATGCAATTGCCGCCTCACCTTCGCAGCAATTGGTGTTAGTCGTCCCTTTACTATTTGAAGCGGGAATGACTGACTTAGTCACAGAAATTTGGGTTGTACGTTGTTCCCCAGAACAGCAAATGCAAAGATTGATACATCGTAATCACTTAACTAAAGAACAAGCGCTTCGTAGAATTAATAGTCAGTTCCCTATCGAAGAGAAAGCATCTCTTGCTGATATTGTGTTGAATAATACCTCTACTCTAGAAGCGCTGCTGAAACAGGTGGATGTTGCCTTAGAAGACAGATTCCCAACTTCGTAAAAGTTGTCGGGGATCGTGTTTTTGATGTATTCCCCTTTCTCACGGTTCGTAAACCAGAACTGGCACTCGTTTGAAGGCAGGAGTGCCGGAACGGTGATCGGCATTAGTGGGGACGATCACATTAACTTCCGGATAGAACATCAGTGCAGCACCTTCCCTGATTGAACCATAGATAACTTCGACGTTTTCCATCTTCCCTGCGTTTGCTTGGACGGTGACACGTTCATGCTCTTTAATACCAGCACTTTCTGCATCCGACTTATTCATCAGTATGCAGTTTCGGTGTGGCATTCCTCGAAATTTGTCTCCTTCCTTGTAGACTACAGTGTTGTGCTGAGAATAACTGCGTCCGGTTCCTAACGCGACGACAACTCCTTTAGTAGCAAAAGGCACATTAAAGTCTTTTATTGAAGGAAGCGTTAGCTGAGGCAGGGGAGTCACGAACATTGAAGCTTTACCAGACTTAGTTGGGAACTTTGGCTGATGAAAGATTCGGTTAGAAATAGTAAACTCCTCTTTTGTTTCGTCAATTGTTGCCATCTGTTCAAAACCGGGGATGGTTTGAGCGATGAGTTGCCGGATATACTTCGTGTCTTGGAGTTTACGCCAGTTAACAGGAGAGTCTCCATGAATACGATGAGCAATTTCTGTCAGAAACTCCACTTCGGAGATTAAATCTGTATCCTCAGACTTTAGGTGAGTATCGCCTTCGTCATTCAGGCGCACAAAATTATTCCCAGACTCGGTGGTTGTCTTGTGAGGATTCTCGAACCTTGCAAAGACAGGAATAATGATGGTATTTTGTTGAGCGAGTCCGTGAAAATGCCCCAGATTCGGCTTTGTGGATATGTAAAAAATTGTTTCAATCTTAGACAAAGCTCGGCTCGCTTGTGTTAAGTCTGGGTTAGCAGCATACAAGTTTCCCCCCAAACAAAGAAGCGTATCGATTTTCCCCTGATCAGCAGCTTCGATGAGTGCGCGGGTATCATAACCCGGTACGCGGCTCAGAGGTCGCTGTAGGAGTTTTTCGAGTGCTAGGCGAATCTCTTCAATGAGCCTAATTGTCACCCCCATTGAACCAAAGCCTTGAACATTGGAATGTCCCCGAATCGGCATGGTTCCAGATCCAACTTTACCTGCATTACCCGTTAAGAGTGCTGTGTTGGCGATGCTGAAAATATTGTCCACTCCATTTTCTTGCTGAGTGACTCCCATTGCCCAAGCGAAGACAACTCTTTGAGACTGACCGATCATGCAAGCCGCTTGCTCAATCAACTCCTTAGACACACCGCAAACCTCTGTAATCTGCTCCCATGAAGTAGTTTGAGCGTGTGCGATCGCCGCTTCCCATCCCTGAGTATGTTCCTTTATGTAGGAGTATTGAACCTTGTCCTGTTCTATCAAGGACTTCTGAATACCAACAAACAGCGCGACATCGCTGCCCGGTATCGGTTGGAGGTAGAGTGAGGAAATCTCAGAACCCGTGAGCAAAGATTTGATTGGATAGGCAGGAGAAGCAAACTTGACTAACCCAACTTCTACCATCGGGTTGACGACGATGACTTTACCACCCCTTTCACGCAGTTGAATCAGTTCGTTCATCAAGCGTGGGTGATTGGCAGGAGCGTTGGAACCTATCAGTACAACACAGTCAGATTGTTTCAAATCCTCTAAGCTTACCATAGAAGTTCCAGAGCCGAACATCTCCTTGAGACCAACGGTGGAAGCGGCATGGCACAAATCGGAACAATCAGCCAGATTATTGGAACCGAGGGCGCGAATTAGCAATTGCAGTAAATAAGCTGCTTCATTGGAAGAACGACCTGAACTATAGGAGGCTATGCATTCGGGAGATTTGCTGAATGAGGCTTCGGCAATTTGATAAATCTCTTCCCATGAAATTCTTTCATAATACGATTTTCCTGCCCTAAGAATGACTGGGAAACTCAAACGACCCAATTTATCAGCCTGTTGAGAAGTCAGTTTCTTCAGCTCATCTAAACTATGCTTAGCAAAAAAGTGAATCGGTACTGGTTCAAGTAATTCGGAGGCGATCGCCTCAACACTCTTAGCACAACGTTGTAAAGTTTCGCCATCCTCATTTTTAAATCCTCCTTTCTGTCCTCCCGTTCCCCAAGCACAGGAAAGACAAGCACTCTTGTGAAACAATGTTTTCCACAGCAACAGCCCTTCAGGAGTCAGCGTTTTTTCTGCCCAATAGCCAACTATCGGCATTCCCCCGCCCATGCTTGGTTTTTGGGAGTCGGTATTGGGTTGGGAATCTTTTCTTATATCCTTAACCATCACTACCTCGTCTGTTTTTATTATCAAAATGGTGTGAAGAAATTGATCTTTTTATACAATTACTATAACAATCTGAAAACTAGATCCCCGACTTCTTAAAGAAGTCGGGGATCTAGTACAGATCGGCGGAAATAAACCACCCATCTGAAATAGTTAAAACCCTTACAAAATAAGGTTCTTTCTTTTTACTTTTTACTTTTTACTTTTGCCTTGTTGTACTAGTTTGTTACGAATGATTGATGATGGATCGCTATAAACATCACCTCTCTCTCCAAGTACAGCTTGACCTTGGTCTAATACTCCCCAATAATTCCTGCTTTCGTCGTGATGATCATGTTGATCCGCAAAAAATATTGTGTCAACGAACAAAAACAAGCACGGGCAGTTAAAGTTTACAAGCAACTCGGCTTCTATTTCATTGAACAATATAACGATGCCCCTGCAAAGTCTTCATGGAAAAGATACTGTCTTGAAAATATAAAGTAATGCTTTTAAAACTGCTGAGATAATTGTTGCAAAAAAGCTATATGTTCCGTTGAATTCAAACCTTGTTGTAGTACCTCTAAGACCTTAATCATATCCCCTGATAGAAGTGCATTTACTGCTAACCACAAGCCTGGAAACACTTGACTTTTAATCACACCATCTGCATCTATTTGTAATAGTACATACTCGCCATTCTGCAAACTAAACCAGTTGATTTGATTCTCCAAAATCTGCCAGACGATGTACTCTTGAACACCATTGCGCCAATATGCGCGTTTTTTGTCGTGCAAGTCCTTGGCTGCACTGCTAGCTGCCACCTCTGCTACCAACTCTGGTGCACCTTCGATGTAGTCATCGTCACTAATGCGTGCTTGTCCTCCCAATCTTTCATCGATTAACAGTACAATATCAGGCTGTGGTTCATTGTCTAAATCAAGACGCACTGTCGTATTATCAGCTAACTCCACTCCAGGAGTAGAAACTTTGTAATTCCCTAACCAGATAATCAAGTCTCCATGAGGTTGTCCGTGACTTCTAAAGCGTAGTGGAGATGCCAAATAAACGACTCCTTCTATCAGTTCAGCTTTCTTAATATCCGGCATTGCTGTATAACGACGTTCAAATTCATGGCGGGTGAGGCGATCGCCACTTTCTAAAGGGGGAATGCGATTGCTTTTGTTTGGGTCATATTCCACAGAAGCAGTCATGGGCGCAGTCCTTAACGCGTCTGACATTATAGCTTAAATCTAGCATAGCACCGCTAAATTAACATTTTATTTCCTTAGCAGTTAGTGGTCAAAACATTTCGGTTCACGAATACCGCACGGATTGCTATAGTATAGAACTACAGAGGATTCTAAAAATATTAAAGTCTAATTCTAGGTTACAAGATGACTGTTTCAGTTACCCTTGAATTGTCAGAAGCATTAATTGAGAAGGCTCAAAGAGTCAGTAAGGTTACTCAACAGTCATTTGAAACCGTACTACTTGATGCGCTGGAAGTGATGGGACTGACCTGGGAAAATTTTCCTGAAGAGAGCTTACCTACGCCAGTTGCAGAGCTTTCGGATGAAGCCGTTCTTGTCTTGGCAAGCCTCAAAATGGATCGCGACCAAAACGAACGACTAGCAAAGCTGCAAACTAAAGGAAAAACAACGGGGTTAACCGAAGTAGAACGGTACGAATTGTTGGCGCTATTGCAAATCTATCAACTGGGTCAACTACGGAAATCGGAAGCATTGGCAGAAGCTGTTAAGCGAGGCTTGCAGGAACCTCTATCGGCATGAGCCAGCTTTCTGAAAATTTGAAGCGACTGGTTCGGGAGCGAGCAGGCAGTCGCTGTGAGTATTGCTTGAGTCATCAAGACTACATTATGGGACGCTTACAAATAGATCATATTTTGCCCATATCTAAAGGTGGACAGGATACAGAAGAGAATCTCTGTTTAGCCTGTGAGCTATGTAATCAGTATAAATGGAACAAAATAGTAGCAACAGACCCCGAAACTAACCAAGTAACCAGCTTATTTAACCCAAGATAGCAACAATGGTGCGAACATTTTGCTTGGAGTAACAATGGGACTATGATAATGGGTTTAACAACTTGTGGTCGAGCCACAGTGATAGCCTTGAAGTTAAACAATAGTCTGGCTGTAAAAGTTCGTAGTAATTGGAGCAATGCCGGTTGGCATCCACCCCAATAGTGCTTCTCAAACTGCTTCTCCGCCGACGACGACATCTCGTAACCGTAAGCTAGGTCCACCACAACCTACAGGTAAGCCATTTTGTCCACCTTTACCACAACCACCGGACTCATCCCAGTAAAAGTCATTGCCGATCGCTTCAATATCGGCTAGGGTTTGAAAAACATTACCCGAGAGCGTGACATCTTTGACTGGTTCAGCAATTTTGCCATTTCTAATCATCCATGCTTCCCCAGCACTGAAGGTGAACATTTCTCCGTTGGTCATTCCACCTAACCAGTTACGGGCATAAACACCTTCTTTGATATCGCTAAATAAGTCCTCAACAGGAGTTTCCCCGCGTTCTATCCAGGTATTGGTCATCCGGACAATCGGAGCATAGTGATAATTAAGACACCGTGCATTGCCAGTTGGTGCTTCCGCCAATTTACCTGCAGTTTCACGAGAATGCAGGCGTCCTACTAAAGTCCCATCTTTAATCAGTTGTGTTGTAGTGGCTGGTGTGCCTTCATCATCGTAAAAATAGCTACCGCGATGTCCTATAGGTGCGGCACCATCAAAAATTTGCAACTCTTTTGGACCAAAGCGACGACCAAGGGTCATGACTTCCAATACATCTGGGTTTTCGTAAGCCATGTCTGCTTCTGAAAGATGCCCAAAGGCTTCATGAACAAATAACCCCGAAAGAATAGGGTCAATCACAACAGTATAGGTGTCACCTTTTACCGATGGGAGAGACAAGGCGGCGACTGCCCTTTGTGCCGCGCATTTGACTTGTTCATCCAAATTAGTTAAATCTTCGTAGGCTTTGCGCGAACCAACGGTTTCTCGTCCTGTTTGTACGGTGTCGCCGTTTCTAGCAGTTGCGGCAAAGCGCATTTCCATATCCACCCAAGATTGCTCGATCAGGGACCCTTCACTGGTAGCAAGGATTACCCGTTGAGCGCTGTCGCCATAGCGCACGGAGGTTGTTGTAATGCGATGATCAATACTTTTGAGTAGATCGGTGTAGCGATCACACAATTCTTTTTTCACCGAGAGTGGAATTTTCCGGGGATTGGTACCTGTAAGTGGTAACTGACAGATTGCTTGCACGCTCGCTACTGGAGCTAAAATGGTTTCTTCATCACCAACTATCCGCGCAGCGGCGATCGCTTCTTCAATGCGATCGCTAATTGTGGAAAGCCGATTAAAGCTACTTAACCCCCAACCTCCTTTATAACAAGCCCGAATATGTCCACCGATTGAGATGCTTTCGCTCAGGCTTTCTACCTTGTCGCCTCGCAACAAAATGTCAGTTTCTTCAGCTTCTTCTAGGCGAATTACCAGATAATCTACCCGCGATGAGTAACGGGAAATCAAGTCAGAAAGTAAATTTTGTGTGTCTGCCAGTAAGTTCTGCATTTTTAAGAGTAATTGGTAAGATATTGGATATATGGTCGTCCTTTGTCATTGATCATTGGCTATAAGTTAAAGCAAGTCACTTCTAGGACAAAGGACAAATAACCGCCAACACCAATCAATCAACAACTTCAATATAGCAATCCTATTTAAATTGCGAAAATCCAAAGCTTGAGAAACCTGGTTTTTTGTTAAACAACAAGGCTTTTAAAGGCTCTCAAGCTAGGCATGAAAGGAACACTACGGGCATTGCCATATATGAATTATTATGTGCCACTCTGGGGACAGACACTCACATGTATGCTGGAGCGTGGATCAACACTTTACAATTTACATTAAAAATTTTTTCCTGTTTCCCTGCATGAGAGTCAATGAGTAATGTTTTCAAAATTACAAAAAAAACTACCCCCCTACTTACCACCATTAGCGGTGGGTACTACTCTAGCTGTAGGAGCGGCAGCCATCTTTTTTATACTTTGTCTATTACTTAATCTGCACCGTTATTACAGTTTTTACGCTTCTTTCGATCAAGGTATTTTTAACCAAGTTTTTTGGAATAGCCTTCACGGTCGATTCTTTCAAAGTTCGCTTTCTTCGAGTCTTTCAACCAATGTTGCTCACTCTGGAGAATTTCCCACAGTTTACTATCATCGACTCGGGCAACATTTTACTCCAGCTTTGTTGCTTTGGCTACCAATATATGCTTTGTTTCCTTCTGCCGCGACTTTGACTGTTTTACAGGTAACACTTGTTACGACAGGAGGTTTGGTTTTGTACGTGCTAGCACGACAGTACTTAGAACCCTTAAAATCAGCGTTTATTACTATCGCATTTTACAGTGCAAATGCTGTCATTGGTCCGACTTTAGCTAATTTTCATGATATCAGCCAGATCCCTCTGTTTCTGTTCGGATTGCTCCTGGCAATGGAAAAACGTTGTTGGTGGTTATTTTGGGTACTAGCAGTTTTAACTTTGGCAGTGCGGGAAGATGCTGGTGTAGAGTTATTTAGTGTCGGAGTGTACATGACTTTGAGCAAACGCTTTCCCCGTACCGGACTTGCTGTTTGCACCCTCAGTTTTGGTTATATGTTGGTACTGACCAATTTAATCATGCCGTTGTTTTCTAAGGATATTTCTCAGCGGTTTATGATCGAGAATTTTGGTCAATATACAGATCACAAGGAAGCTTCTACTCTAGATATTATTTGGGGAATCGTCAGTAACCCGAGAAGGTTGTTGGTAGAATTAGTTTCGCCAGTAGATCGCAAAATCAGATATTTACTCGGTCAATGGTTGCCGTTGGCTTTTGTGCCGGCAATTTCTCCCGCATCTTGGATGCTAGCAGGCTTTCCCTTACTACAAATATTTTTAGCTCAAGGAGACGGAGAACTGGCAATTACAATTCGCTATGCTTTAACTATAGTTCCAGGACTATTTTATGGGGCAATTCTCTGGTGGTCTCATCATCCCCAATCATTTAAACTCTTATTTCGCCGCTTTTGGGTGGGTTGCATCTGTCTTTCTCTGTTGTTTAGCTTCACATCCAACCCAAATCGGACTTTTTACTTTATAATGCCCGACTCGTTCAAGCCTTGGGTGTACGTGTCACTACCCCAACAATGGCAGCATGTCTCACAGATACGGTTGTTGCTGGCACAAATTCCCACAGAAGCAAGCGTGTCTGCCACTACTTATATTGTTCCCCATCTTTCTAGTCGCCGCGAAATTATTCGCTTACCCAGCCTGCAACTACGAAATGATGCACAGCAAGTTATAAAAGTAGATTATGCGATCGCTGATCTCAGGCAGTTACAGCAGTATCAACCAGCGTTTAAGGGCGATCGCCATCTGTTGGGAACACTCGTGACACTGATCGATCAAATGATTAACAGTCAAGAATATGGAATTGTTGGCTTTCAAGATGGCGTCATTTTACTTTCAAAAGCTGCCGCCTCTCAACCGCAGGCAACAGCAGCTTGGCTGGCTTTCCGCTCTCAAATTGGTGGGTAGGGGCGGGTTTTAATCTACATAACAGTGGGTATAACCCGCCCGTACAGGGGTAGCGGTTTAACCCCAAAGCCGCCCTTTCCTTGTTCCGGAAGTATTAAATTTATAGTAGGTAAGGAAGACGTAATGAAGATATTAGTATTGACTTGGGAGTTTCCGCCTCGGATAGTTGGAGGAATTGCCCGTCATGTGGCGGAGTTGTACCCGGAACTGATCAAGAGCGGACATTCAGTCTACCTGATGACACCAGAGTTTGGTCAAGCGCCATTGTATGAAGTTGTCGAAGGAGTGCATGTACATCGTCTGCCTGTGGCTGATAGTCACAACTTTTTTCACTGGGTCGTCAACCTCAACCAGAGCATGGGGCATCACGGTGGTAAGCTGATATTAGAAGAAGGTCCAATTGATTTAATTCACGCTCATGATTGGCTCGTGGGTGATGCGGCGATCGCGCTCAAACATAACTTCAAAGTCCCTCTCGTTGCCACAATCCATGCTACCGAATCCGGTCGGCAATTCGGTATTCACACTGAGATTCACAGTTATATATGTAACAAAGAAATCCAATTAGCTTACAATGCTTGGCGGATTGTCGTCTGTAGCGATTATATGCGGCGAGAGGTGGAACAGGCGCTGCACAGTCCTGGGGACAAAATTGATGTTATTTACAATGGTATTAAACCGGAAAAGAAACAGCACGACCAAGATTTTCATGCTCGAGATTTTCGCCGCAAATTTGCCGAAGACAGGGAAAAAATTGTTTACTATGTGGGTCGGATGTCATATGAAAAAGGTGTATCTGTCTTGCTAAATGCAGCGCCCAAAGTCATGTGGGAGATGGGTGGTTATGTAAAATTTGTTATTATTGGAGGTGGCAACACCGACCATCTGAAGAAGCAAGCTTGGGATTTAGGAATTTGGCAAAATTGCTATTTTACGGGCTTTATGTCTGACGCATACTTAGATAAATTTCAAACAATTGCTGATTGTGCTGTATTTCCCAGTCTCTATGAACCCTTTGGAATTGTCGCTTTAGAAAGTTTTGCGGCTCGTGTTCCCGTAGTTGTTTCTGATACTGGTGGACTTCCGGAAGTCGTACAAAATACCAAGACAGGCATTGTGACTTACGCAAATAACCCAGACTCTCTAGCTTGGGGAATTTTAGAGGTCTTGAAAAATCCTGGTTACCGGCAATGGCTGAGCGATAATGCTTATCAGGATTTAGAACGCCGCTTCAATTGGTCGAAAATAGCCAAGCAAACTGAGAATGTTTACAAGCAAGTTGTGCAAGAGCGATCGCAAGTCGTTTGGCAATAAATTAGGAATGAGAAGACTCCCCCAGTTAACTAAATTTGCTGTAGTAATGCTGATCAGTTTCTCAGCATTGCTTCTCCTGTGGTTGACGCCACTACCGAAGATGTTGGCAACGCCGGAGACTAAGGTTTTTGAACAGGTTTGGCAAACAGTCAACGACAATTTTTACGATCCAAAGTTTAATGGAGTAGACTGGAAGGCGATGCGGGAAAAGTATCGCTCAATAGCCTCGCAAACTAAGTCTAGCCAAGAAGTTGCTGTCGTCATCAATCAAATGCTCTCCGAATTGCATTCTTCTCACACCCACTTCTACACTCAGGATGAGCCAGCATATTATCAACTGATTGGGATTTTTCAGCCGAGGAACACTGAATTACAGCAGCAGTTAAAGAAGGTCTTCAAACAAGGAAAAATTGAATACAGTGGTATTGGTGTATTCACTAAGGAAAGCAACGGAAAGATTTTTGTCAGCGCCCTTCTCGATAAAAATCCAGGGGCTGAAGCTGGGTTAAAAGTCGGCGACCAATTGCTAAGTGTAGATGGTCGTCCGTATCATGCGATACAGTCTTTTGCAGGTAAAGCAGGACAGAAAGTCAAGCTGCTGATTCAGTCTTCTGCCGATCCCAACAGTCAGAAAGAAATTGCGATCACGCCGAAAATGCTAGATGCAACTACGATGTTTCTAGAAGCGCAGAAAGCCAGCGTCCAGATTATTCCCCGAGGGGGTAAAAAAATTGGCTACATTCATATTTGGTCAAATGCAGCCGATTCAGATCAACAGCAGCTTCAGCAAGAACTGATCTACGGTCGGCTGAAAGATGCTGATGGGCTAGTTTTGGATATCAGAAACGGATGGGGTGGAGGAGATACTAAATATCTCAATATATTTACTGCAACTGAAGGTCCAACTATTACCAGTGTTGTTCGTAATGGTAAGAAATATACGTATATTTCTCAATGGAAAAAGCCTGTGGTTATGCTGGTGAATGAAGGGAGCAGGAGTAGTAAGGAAATCTTGGCGTATGGCTTCCAACAACAGAAAATTGGACCAGTCGTCGGGACTAAAACCACAGGAGCCGTATTGGGCGGTATTCCTTTTATTATGCAGAATGGTAGCTTAGTTTACATAGCCGTTGCCAATGTGTTTATTAACGGAAATCAAAGGTTGGAAGGCAAAGGTGTGATACCAGACATAAACGTTCCCTTCAACTTAGAATACGCTCAAGGTGCAGATCCACAAAAAGAGCGAGCTATACAAGCTCTACTCAATATCTAGTACCGCAAGGCGAAAGTCACTCATTCAAAAGTCAAAAGTATTATGGAATGGGCTTTTTACGGATTTTAAATGGTTGCTCTATTTCCGCCGACTTGTACTAGTACAGCGCGGCGCAAATAAGCCACCCATTTGAAATAGGTAAAAAGCTGACAACATAAGCGTTCTTTCTTTTTACTTTTTACTTTTTACTTTTGCCTTGTTGTACTAGTTGTATAGGCAGCTATGCTTCTGAGCCAGTACCTGGTGTAGATGCTGTTAGCTCATACGCGAACGAGCGCGACTGTTGCCGATTTTTGTCAGGGTTTCTCCCAACCCCCCTGAAATAGTTGAGATAAAATTTCAACAAGTAAAAACTAAACATAATTAAGCGATCTAATTAAGCGACTAACAAGCATGTTTAATGAAAATATATGTTATGATATAAGCTTGACCATAATATTATTGGAGAAAACGCTGATAGTTCAAATAGTAAAGTACCAAAAATAAACATGACCATTCAAAGCTATAATTAAAAGCAACTGCATAAATCATTTCAATTGCACCTATGTAAGGATACAGCACTGCTGAACTCTCAGTTTTCTAAGAAATAAAGTATTACTAGAAATACTAAAATTTCTAGAAGAGTAAAGGTTTAGGGTGTTTGTACAAACTCAAACTATAAAGCTGAGATTAACCTTCAATTTTGTTCTAAAGTTATGAATAAGAAATGGGCTCGTAAACGGATCACCATCAATTTAGCATCAGTTGAAGCAGAAAAGCTAGGGAATTTCTGTGACAAGACAGGTAGACCTGCAACGGATGTGATTCGAGAACTTATTCGAGGATTGCCTGCACATGAAGAAGTAGCAATGGCACACTCTTCATGACAAAATGTTAAGAAAACTGGGATCCAGTATACTACATTTACAAGGAAACGCAGAGGACAAGTGCAAATCCATCCACTTTTTCAACACTAATATTTAAGTTTCCTGGTAGTCTCTGGGTAGGATGTTCGTTGAGATGAATTCCTTCTAGCGTAGAAAGCTTTTCCCATAATTTTTGTCTTAACTGAGTGAGGTGTGAGTTTTGTTCAAGTAAAGCGATCGCCACTACCTTACCAAATCCTAGGATAAGGGGTGTAGACAAAGTATCTGAGCGCATCTCGCGTTCATGTTCACCACCATGTTGCTGGGGAGCCACTTGCACTCTTGGGTTGCGACTGCTGATGTACAGTCCACCAATCGCTTTAAAACGCGACATGCGAATTCATGAGGGTGCGTGAATATCGGACTTATATTATGTCCACTTGATTAGTCGTAATAATTCCAGACACTGAACCCCACCACGCCAGTCGCCTACGGTGGGAAACCCGCCTCCAGCGCTGGCTGCCCAACCCCTCCCCGCATGCGGGGAGGGGGGCTTCGGCGTTAGCTAAAACGGGGTGGGGTTGTTTAATTATGGGTAATTCGACGGACATGATATGACGAATCATACATGAGTACTACAAGTCAATAGGGTGTTTCCGCCATGTTTTGCACCTAGCGAGCGCAAATATGCCAGTAAATCAGGGTTAGACGAAGCGCCTAAAACGACAAAATATCGTCATGCATATGATGGCTAATTTGTACAGTGCGTAAGTCCGACAATAGACACTCTTCTTCCAAAGTTCTTCAATTTATAACCAATAGAGGTTGTCGTCGCAAACTTTGAATAGTGGCGATCACATGGGTTGCAACAGAGTCAATTTCCTCAGTTGTATTAAAGCGTCCGATCCCAAACCGGATTGAAGCATAAGCCAACTGTTCCGAATGTCCTAGCGCTGTAAGGACATGGGAGGGTGCAGTTGTGACTGAGGAACAAGCCGAACCAGAAGACACGGCCATAACTGCTTGCAATCCTAACAGCAGTGCTGATCCATCCACTTGTTCAACACTAATATTTAAGTTTCCTGGTAATCTCTGGGTGGGATGTCCGTTAAGATGAATTCCCTCTAGCCCAGAAAGCTGTTCCCATAATTTTTTTCTTAACTGAGTGAGGCGTTGGTTTTCTGTATCTTGTTCAAGTAAAGCGATCGCCACTGCCTTACCAAATCCTACGATTTGGGGTGTATACAAAGTACCTGAGCGCATCCCGCGTTCATGTCCACCACCATGTTGCTGGGGAGCCACTTGCACTCTTGGGTTACGACGACGGACGTACAGCGCACCAATCCCTTTAGGACCGTACACTTTATGTGCTGTTAGCGACATCAAATCAATTTTCATTGCCTGCATGTCGAGGGGTATTTTGCCAATCGCTTGTGCCGCGTCGGTATGGAAAAGAACACCTGCGTCGCGACACATTGCACCAATTTCTGCTAACGGCTGCAACACCCCAATTTCATTGTTAGCCGCCATCACCGAAACCAAAATTGTATCGGAGCGAAAAGCTCTCTCCAACTCAGATAAATCTATCAGTCCATCTTTTTGGACTGGGAGGATTGTAATATCGAAACCAAGAGTTCTGAGATATTTACAAGGATCGAGAATAGCGCTATGTTCGGTAGAAACAGTAATAATATGTTGCCCTTTTTGAAAATAAGCTTCAGCAACACCTTTGATAGCTAAATTATTCGCCTCTGTCGCACCACTGGTAAAAACAATTTCTTCTGGCGTAGCGTTGATTGCTGCTGCCAAAATCTCTCGTGCTTGTTTGACAGCTGCTTCTGCTTCCCAACCGTAAAGATGACTGATGCTGGATGGATTGCCAAAATGTTCGGTGAAATAGGGTAGCATTGCTACTAATACCCGTTCATCCACAGGCGTAGTAGCTTGACAATCTAAGTAGATAGGACGATTGGACATAATTTTTTACTGAATAATTTGAGTGAAGTACTTACATCAACTGCAAGCAGTATGGGTGATTGATCCCTAACTGCTCACGATCATCACGATTTGACTCCCCTTGTGTCGTCTTCCGTGCCAAGCTGAGAAATGCTCTTACGGCTGGAGAGGAATCATGCTGCCGCCAAGTAAGATAAAGTCCGGTTTTAGGTGTCTGCTCTTGTAAGGGTCTGTAAATGACTCCGCTTCTGTGAAAGTTTTGCAAGGAGGCGGGAACGAAAGCGATGCCCAGTCCTGCTGCAACCAAGCCGATGATAGTTTGCATCTGAACTGCCTCCTGAGCAACTTTCGGACGAAATCCAGCTTGTTGACAAATGTTAATAATCTGCTCGTAAAAGATGGGTCCCATTTTGGCAGGAAAGAGGATAAATGATTCATCTGCCAAAGTGGAGAGAGACACTTTGGTCTGGGCAGAGAGCGGATGGGTTTCTGGCAACGCCAAGATTATTGATTCAAGCAAAACGCATTCTGTACTTAAACCTGGCTCGATGATGACAGAACGAACAATGCCAACATCAACCTGTTTGTGATGCAAGGCTTGAATTTGCTCTTGCGTCGTCAGTTCATGCAATCGCAGTTCTACAGCAGGAAACTGTTCTCGAAAGACACTTAAAATATTTGGCAGTACGGTATACGTTGCAGATCCGACAAACCCAATCGCCACCTGTCCAACCTCACCCCGCCCTATCCGTTGTGTCACTGCGATCGCCTGTTCGAGTTGGGCTAACACCAAGTAGGAGCGATCTAAAAACACTTTGCCTGCTTCAGTCAGATGCACGTGTCGCTTTGTTCGTTCAAACAACTTGACGCCTAGTTCATCTTCCAAACTGCGAATCTGCTGACTGAGCGGGGGTTGGGAAATGCTCAACCGCTCTGCTGCTCGGCTAAAATGCAGCTCCTCAGCCACGGCGATGAAGTAGTGCAGGTGCCGTAGTTCCATGACAATTTATATCTCTAACCTATTAATCTTAGTCAAATATATATTGGACAGTCACATGAGTGTCTCCTATCGTAAGAAATATGAGGCGCGTCTCATCATTTTTGTATTGGGGAAAACAAATCAATTCAGAAATTCAGACTTTAAGCCAGGAGAAAGTTAAATGATTCGACTTGACGATCAAGTAGCGATTATTACTGGAAGCGGGCGAGGTTTGGGCGCAGCCTATGCCCGCCTGCTTGCGAAAAGAGGAGCACGAGTCGTCGTGCACGATGCAGGCGTCAATACTGAAGGTACTGGTTCCGATCCGAACGTGGCGGCTAACGCTGCGAGGACGATTCAAGAAGCAGGTGGAACGGCATTCTCAAGCACCGAATTTCTTGATAGTAGAGACAACTGCCAAGGCTTAGTGGAAACTACGCTAGAAAAGTTTGGTCGCCTTGACATCTTGATCCACAACGCTGGATGGGTCGCATACCAATCAGTAGAAGAGCTAACCCCTGATTTTTTACAGCGGGCTATTAACGTTAACATCGAAGCGCCAATGTGGTTGGCTCAAGCTGCCTTTCCGGCTATGAAGCGGCAAAACTACGGACGGATCGTGCTGACGACTTCGGATAGAGCTATTTATCCACAATATGCACTTAGTGGTCTCGCCCCTTATGCGATGGGGAAAATGGCGCAGGTAGGCTTGATGAACGTACTTGCGGTCGAAGGCAAAGAGCATGGAATTCTCGTTAATGCGATTTGCCCAGTAGCCAAAACACGGATGTGGAACATACAAGATGAACCTGAAGATTTACGATCCGACCAAGTAGCCCCCGGCGTTTTATATCTCGCTTCTCCAGAATGCCGGGATTCGGGATTTATATTGAGGGCAGCAAACGGGCAATTCACAGCCGTGCGCTGGGTCGAGCGAGACAACGTAGATTATCCATTAAACCTTGCCGCTGTTGAGGTGTCTACTGGGGAGGATGTGGCTACTCGCTGGCAGGAGATTGCTGCGGATGTTGCTTTTTAAGGACTGGGCTTGTACAGAGAGATGGTCTTAGGACTTACGCATTGTACATTTGTACTATACGTAATTAAAGTAAAAGTAAAAATGGCTAATGACATGCAACTTGACTTTGCCAATCGTGATGAATTGGTAAACTATCTCCGCGAACAATTTCCTCATACGGCTGAACACCACATTAGCAACACTGTGGGAGGACGCAAGGCGGCTCAAAAGGTACTGCAAAAAGTAGATCCGGCACGCTACGGGAAAACACGGAACTTTTTCACTGGTGCCGTAACACGCCTTTCTCCCTACATTCGCTACGGTGTTCTCAGCTTACGGGAAATTAGAGATTATGTTTTGGAACACAGACAAAATCAAGACGAAGTTACTAAGTACAGCGTTGCATTAATTCGTAGCGAATTTATCCATCATCTGTGCGA
>CALMVQ010000115.1 GCA_937873135.1 uncultured Scytonema sp.
AGCTTTGCAAATCTTTCTCGAATTTGGCGATCGCTATGGTAGTGCGAAACCATACCACTGTTTAGGATTGCTTGATGAAGCACAGGAAAACTACGCGGAAGCGAGGGTTAATTTACACAAGGCATTGGAGATATATGTGGAGTATCAGGATAATTATTGGGCTGCAATTGCACGGGAGGGTTTAGACAGACTACCAGAGTGATACGGTTTTGGATTTTCGGGAATTTTTTAAATTACATGGCTTGTAGTTACGCTCTGGAGCGCTGAAGCGCAACTACGAACGTGATATAACAGTCCTAAATCATTCGTGAAAAACAAGATCCCCGACAACTCTTACGAAATCGGGGATCTTTTAATTCCGCCCAGCATCGGTAGGTGGTTCGTTGTATTCGCAAAAGATATTTAATCCGATTTTGAAGATATACAAAACAATAATAGTAGCAATAGCGGGGTCAAGGGGTAAGCCATGCGCTCCGGCAACACCGACAAGAGAGACAATCAACCCAGTCAGTAACGGTGCGCTTCCTGGATTTTTGGTGTATTCCTGAACTTTGGTGCGAAAACTGTCGTCTTTTCCACAGAGTTCGTTACGCAGTACTTTCAGTGTTGTCTGCCAAAGAGATTTTCCCTCTGGCATTGCCAGCACACTATTTTTCTCTGATCTTATGGTCAATCTCCTGACTTAAGCATATCACCAAGACAAGCTTTGGCTCGTGAAGTTTGGGATGTACGGTCAATTTACTGTAAACAAGGACTTTATACGCTACAAATAAAGCATAGCTTGCGGCTTCTTATTGAGCAAAATACAACTTTGTGGGGAATTATTTTTAATAAGTAGAGGATTGAAATATGAGCAATAATAATTTAATAGCTACTTTAAAAGCAAATAAGTTGATGCGTTCAAAAGAAGAAGTCTTGGCTTTTGATAATGCTTTAACCGAATTAGCTCAAAATCCTCAGGATGTGGATTTAGAAGAACTTCATCTAATTTTAGATGATAACTGCTCACAGCAAGAAGTAATGTGGGGTCTTGTCCACTTTTTAGAGTCTCTTGATGTAAAAGAGCAGCTTCAAGCACTTCTGAATGTTATTCAGAAGCTAGTTCTATCTGCTCCAAAATGGACAGAGATTATACATTACCGAATATTTAATCATGAATCAACTCGCTTTCTATATCAAGATATGCTGAAGTCTTTTGATTTTAAGACTCAACAAATAGTTACAAAAATCTTGGAAGATATTGCACGAAAACATCAATTAATCGCAAAATAGAAGTATGAAAGCATACGAATTTTCAGCTAAAGTCACACCTGAAGGGAGACTGGAATTCCCTGAATCACTGTTGCAACACTTACCGAGTAACCAACAGGTAAGAGTTATTATTTCGGTTGGTGAACCCACAGAAGAGCAAGCCGCTTGGCGTCGCCTTGCAGTAGAACAATTCTTCACTGACTACAGCGATACAGATGCTACATACGATCAAATTTGACTGCTATAGTAGAACTCGCACCCCTTCCCCCTCTCGTCTACCCTAATGTGTAACTTTAGGAAAAACCTTCGATAAATCGAGGTACAACTCAAGAAAACAAGGTAGATTAACTGATTCATTAGGGAGAAAAATCTCCTTTTTGCGATAACCGCATTTACCTGGCAAATTTTGATACGGTTGGCTGTAGCATTCTAGGCAATTATCTACTAAATTAAATATCCAATAATTAGAAATATCTGCTTCAGCGTAAAGTGGTAATTTAACTTCTTGGTCATATTTTAAAGAGGAATCGGCAATCTCAATTAAAAGTAATATATCAGCAGGACTGGGATGAGCATTGAGGTAATCATCATCTCGATTTTGTGCAATAACTCGATCTGGTTCGGGTTCGCTGAACTCTGGGATAATAATTGGTTGTTGGCCTCGCAGTGTCGCACGTTCCCCCACAAGCTTATATAACTCTCGCTCTAAACGGGTTTCACAAACAGAATGTGGTGTACCTTTAGATACCATTGAAATAATTTCTCCGTTGATTAGCTCAACTCGCTCATCTTCATGGAAAAATCCGAGTTGAGCTAACCGCTCGTATTCAGCTATAGTAAAGCGTTTAGCGGTGATGATGGTCATAACATTTCCACAGAAGTGTCAAACAATCGCCCACAGCAAATACAAAAAATAGGCGATCGCTATAGCAATCCTAAATCATTCCAGCAAACTAGATCCCCGAGTTCTTAAAGAAGTCGGGGATCTGGGATGGCACGGGTGTGGGAGTGGCACGGCGATCGCTGTGCAAAGAAAACAAAACAAAAGGTTGGTGAGTGTCAATCTTAAGCAATTAACATCTGTAGGATTTTTTCCACATTCTCCAAATCTCCAACAATTCGCCGAATAGGATGAGGCCAAACTCTCATGAGGGTTGGAGTTGCTGAAACCTGATTGATTTCTGCCAGTTCTGGATGAGTGACAACATCAATAACTTTCAAAGTGTAAGGTTGACCTAGATGTTGCTCTAAGAGTTGATGTAAATTCTTCAGGATGCGTTCGCTACTTGGAATTTGTCCGGCAATAAACAGTCGGAGAATATAACCTTGAGTTTTTAGTTGCACCTCTTGTGCAACGGCTTGTTGGTACAAAGGTGCTGGTTCGGAAGGCTCTAAGCGTACAATTAAGTCGTGATCTTGCCAAAGTTGCGGGAATGAGGAACGGTAAGTTGTTAACACCATATAATCGCACAACCCCTCCTGCCAAGGAGACTGTTCCCAGACTAAATCATCTGTATCAAAAATGGTGTTAAGCACAGTCTGATGTCGCATGACTGCCGGATAAGCTTCGGCAAAAGTTTTGATTTGTTGAGTGCGCGGATCTAACCAGTAGTCAATAGTCGCCGTGTAACAAGGCACTAAAAAGTGAGGCGGTTCTGGTAAGTCTAAGATTTCTTGTAAACTCAAGCATAGATGTAAATGCCATCGACCTTGCTTACTAGGGTCAATGCAGTAAATTAAATCTCCTGCTGGTGTAAACAGCGCAATGCCTTTGAAAATTTGGGGTAGAGATGGTTTGTTTGAAGTCAAGATAATTGGTAATGGGTAATGAGTAAGAAAATAACCGATTCCCGATTCCCCATTCCTTGTTCCCTATACTCTACCTCGCAGGAATTGAGCCATTTCGTTTGGAGTCGGGGACATCTCTAAAGCAGTTTCTTCAGTAATGCGACCTTCTTGGTAGAGGTTGAGCAAAGACTGGTTCATCGTAATCATGCCGTCAAAACCGGCTTGCTTCATCAGCTCGGTAATTTCATCATACTTACCATCTTTCACCCAGTCTTTGACGGCGTCAGTGTTGATCAAGATATCATGGAAAGCAGCACGCTTGCCATCGGTTGTGCGACATAAACCTTGGGCAATCACGGCGACTAAAGACTCGGCAAGCGCTACCCGCATTGCATCCTGTTCCTCACCTGCGTAGAGATTGAGAATACGCTCAATCGTTTTCACAGCGCTATTGGTGTGGAGGGTTCCCATCACCAGGTGACCAGTTTGAGCGGCTTTTAACGCGGTGTTAACCGTTTCTTTGTCCCGCATTTCTCCCACGAGAATCAAATCTGGATCTTCGCGCAAAGCGGCTTTCAAAGCGTTGTCAAATTTGCGGGTGTGCATTCCCACTTCCCGGTGTTTGATCAAAGACTTCTGGCTATTATGAACAAATTCAATTGGGTCTTCAATGGTGATAATGTGTTTGGGCATCTCTTTGTTGATGTAGTCAATCATCGCCGCCATTGTGGTCGATTTACCAGAACCAGTGGGACCCGTTACCAAAATCAAACCTTTATGATAGTGGCAGATATCTCTAAAAATGCTAGGTAACCGTAACTGTTCGATTGTGAGAATTTTCAGTGGAATTAACCGCAGTACCATTGCATAGCCTTTGAGGGAGTCAAATACATTGATCCGCACGCGGGCAAAGTCGTATTGAGTTGCACCATCAAATTCTAAGTATTCTTCAAAGTGCTTAATTTCCGCCTCTGTCAGCACCTCCTGCAACCAACTTATAAAAGTCTCTTTATCTGTTTCTGAATAATCTGTTAGCTGCATTTCTCCTCGGTTACGGAAGCGAGGGATTTCACCCACACCTAGGTGAATGTCAGAATATCCTTCATCGTAAGCTTCCTGAATCAATCGCTCTAACGTCAGTTTCAAACTGCTTTTAGAAGGTACGGGAGTAAACACAGGCTGTGGCGGTACAAGCTGAGCAGCAGCGCGATGGGCATTTCGAGCGTCTGAGATATCTAAGGTTTGCGTAGAGGAGCGGATATTGCCCATTGGTGGTGGCGGTGGCGGTGGCGGTGGTAGTGGAAGTCTGTTACGGGCTGTATTTAGGTCAGCGTTTGATTTCAATGGCTGCGTTAATTCTGTCATAAATCTTAAGAAGTGTTTTTTGGAGCCTTTCTTGAGGAGACTTGTGTCGATCTAAAAATTAGTTTTTAATTTAGTGGGAAGTTCAGTTAGCACCTGTATCTTTGTTGATTTTTTTCATAAAACTAATTTTCGATTCAATAAATTCTTTTACTCAATACAAACATGTTTAGCACAGTAAGACATAGAAAGACAGACAGTATTTTTTGGTAAAATAAAATATATTTTTATACCTTATAAGTTTAGGCATTTCAATCAATAGTTAGCGCGTAGTCCGACACATACCATCCGTAAATATCTAGCTGTATGTTTGAACCCAAGCGCAAAGTCTGGCGGAAAGAAGATTCTATCCGGCGAGCTTCGCGACTGGATACGATCCTTTCTAGTGGTGGATATTTATTTTTATGGATCTTTTTAAGCCATCAGCTATTAACTGTTAGCTACCAGCAGGCATAACTTGTCAGAACCCGAGTGATGTTACTTTTCTCGACAAAATTCCTTTGTTTGCTGGCGGAAGAGCGGAAATTGTAAATTATGAGACATGATGGTCATTTTTATAAGAAATATTAAGCACATCAAAGGCAAATTCTTAAGAATGTATAATGAGAAGTGAGTACTTAAAATTATCTTTCTCAAGATAGATGTCAAAATGAAGTTTTTCATTATCTTAAAATAGACAAATTGCACTCATAATTGCCAAAAATTAACTGTAAAGTTTATTGAATAAACGCTCATTTTATCAATTAGTTTTTATATACTGAAATTCATTAAATGTTGATCCCGTTATCGAAAAGCGGGAAGTTTCTAAGATTTAAATCAGTGTTGTTTATTCAGGATCAAAAATTATGGCTTTGTCTCAATCGTCTAATTTAGGCAAGACCTACACCTTGTTAATGATGAAAAGCTTTTTAATCTGGACTTTCACGTTGGCAGTATGCTTGCTGGTTATCGGTTTTCCTTTAGTTGTCTTGATGGCTACGGTTGCGTGTTTATTATCCGTTGTTCTCCAGTCTGTAATGCCTGTTAGTGCAGTTTTACTTGTAGCAGGCGGTTTAATAATGTTTAATGTGATGGCGGTTGTTTTTGCTGCTGGTGTACTCACTTTTAGAGGAGTTCACCCAAATGAAGTTAGTTGGTTGAACTGGCTACATGGAGAAGCGGATGAAATGCATACTTCCATCTATGCTTCTTGCCCTTTAACTTGTGAAATTGATTCGTAAACTTTTAGGAAAAAATTCGACCAACAGTGTAACTGCCCGGTTAATCCGGGTTTTTTCGTGTTTTTTTGTCGTTTGTCCTTTGTGATCGATACCTATTGACAATTGACGATTGAATACTGAGTATTAACTAATGATGAATGACAAATGACTAATGACAAAAAATGTTTGTATTATCTTGGGGACTCGTCCGGAAGCAATTAAACTTGCTCCGGTGATTCAGATCTTCCAAAATTCCCCAGGTTTTAGTCTACAGGTTATTTTGACTGGGCAGCATCGCGAGATGGTTGCACAAGTGATGCAGATGTTTGACTTGAAAGCAGATCACGACTTGGAGATTATGCAGCCAAAGCAAACTCTCAGCGAGATTACCAATCGCAGCTTGCAAGGCTTGGAAGGGTTATTCCAAGAAAACAAACCAGATCTAGTATTAGTACAGGGAGATACAACAACAGCTTTTGCCGCAACTTTGGCAGCATTCTATCAAAAAATCCCTGTAGGTCATGTAGAAGCTGGGTTAAGAACGGATGATTTATTCAATCCTTACCCAGAAGAAGCCAATCGGCGGCTGATTTCTCAACTCACTCAGTTACACTTTGCCCCAACTCCTTTGGCTGTAGACAATCTCAAACGTTCTGGCGTTTTGGGTGCAATTCACCTCACGGGTAACACAGTGATTGATGCGTTATTGAGTGTAGCGAAGACTGAACCAGTCTGTAATATACCAGGGTTGGAATGGGACAAATATCGTGTCCTCCTGGCAACAGTTCATCGCCGCGAAAACTGGGGAAAACCACTACAAGGTATTGCTGAAGGATTTTTACAGATACTTAATCAGAATCCCGATACGGCTTTGCTGTTACCATTGCACCGCAATCCCACAGTTCGAGAACCATTGAGCGCACTATTAGGAAAGCATCCTCAAATTTTCTTAACAGAACCTTTGGATTATGCCGAACTTGTAGGGGCAATTATGCGATCGCATCTTGTGCTAACCGACTCTGGCGGTTTGCAGGAAGAAGCACCCAGTTTGGGAAAACCAGTGCTGGTTTTGCGAGAAACTACAGAAAGACCAGAAGCAGTGACTGCAGGTACAGCTAAACTTGTGGGAACTCAACCAGAAACAATCGTGGCGAGTGCTACAGAATTGTTAAGTAACAAGAGTGCTTATGCAGCCATGGCAAACGCTATTAATCCCTTTGGGGATGGTTATGCAGCACAGAGAATTCTGCAAATTGTCCTAGACTATTTAGGAGTTTGTAGCTAAGTAGATCGGCCTGCTTTGAAAAATTGTTTGAAGTTTGTAGTTCCCCTCTCTTCGTAGAAGCATTCACGTCTCGCACGGAAGAGAAAGCTATACAGCATATCTATGAGCTTTTTTAATATTTTGTAGCCATAATTTCCGAGGAAACTCGGAAGCTAAAGTAAATAAAATTTGAGTATATTGGGTGATATTACTTACCTTGCTATGTGCCTTTACCCGGATTTGATATAACGTGTTCAAACGGTTGTATTAGATCGGATTGTCTGTATTGGTTGGGCAGTCAGTCTAGCACTGCCCACCATTCAACGTGCGAAAATACTTACTGAATATTTAAGGGTTTCCGTTAATGTGTAAGTCCTAATAGAAGAATCCGTGGAGGAGATATAAATACAACTCCATTACGCCCCAAGTCCTCCTTATCCCTCGTGGCGCGGAAATCTGCGGATGATTGCTATAGCTATTAGGTACTTGCTTTGACATAAAATACCAGCCCTGACGCTCGTTCGCGGAGCGTCTCCCTTTGGAAGAAGATCTCCCTCCGCCAGTTGCCAGCGGAGGGAGATCCTTTCTCCGCACTGGTTTCAGCGTTAAACCTAGACCTCTGGTTACCAACTCGTCAATCCGATCAAGCGGCTGGTATTTTATTCTTACGGTGTCCCCCCTAACTATTCATTACTTGTAAGCACCTATATCAGTCGTATTACCTTGAATTCGTTGTACACCGTCCTTATCTAACTGTGCATACTGAGGAATATCTGCCGAGCCTGCGTTAAGTGCTGGTGAAGCTGATGAGAGATGGAAATCATTGCCACCTGAATTAGCAAATCCAATTGATGGAACTTGAGTATTGTTAGACGCCTGTAGGTTGCCAATTGCAGTGCCACCTTCATAAAGGTTACTAAACTGATTTGTGAATAAGTTGTGATCCAAGGTCAGGTTGTTCACATTATCAGCATATCCATTCCGATAGCTGCTGTCGGCAAAGATATTGTTACGGACACGAATGTCATAAGGTGTGTAACCGCCAGTGTAATCCTTGCCATCAATCACAAAGCCTTGGACATTGTTCTCGACAGTATTGTTAAGGATCGACACGTTATGAACATTACTAGTCACGGTAATTCCTGCACCACCATTTACGCCTTTAATTCCATTCCCATAAATAACGTTGTTGTAAACTCGGATATCTGAGACATCACCTTGACTGGGCTCTTCATCTGCAACGACAATTGCATCAGCCGTATTATTTGCGATAACATTGTTATAGACGCTGATGTTAAACTCATTAGCACGACTGCCTTCTATATACAGGGCGGCACCACCACTGAAACCGCGATCAGGTTTACCCTCTATCTGGGCTTGACCAGTTATTGTGTTGTCGTGAGCAGAACCATTACGAGTACCAACTTTGAGGTCAAGTCCTTCTTTGTTGCCATCTTTGAGAGTATTGTTAGCTACCTCAAAACCGTCAACACCCCAGATGCTTAATGACTCCTGCGTGTGAAATCCATCAGAACTACCTTGCCATTTCCAAAGAGCTCGTTCAATAGTATTATTCAACACCTTAATATTTTTACTGGTGACTTCCGCGTCGCCACCACCGTAATAGTTGTCAGGCATGACAATGATACCTGAAGCACCTGTCTCGTAAGTATGATTGTTTTGAACAGTGATATTGTTGGCATCACGCAGACAGATGCCAGCCCAAGATGTGTTCTCAATCCGGAAACCATCAATTACCCAATAACCCTTGCCGGCTGATTGAATGACTCCTTCCCGGAAACCACCGTTGTTCGGATCGGGGTCTTCCAATGTCACATTTCCATTGGCTTTAAGAGTGATATTACCTAAATCACTACTACCAGACTTACCAAGAGTGATCAGTTCAGTGTAAGTACCAGGCTGCACCAGAACAGTATCGCCTGCTTTGACAGAAGATTTATCGCTAACTGCATAGTTCACGGTTTTCCAGGGTTGATCGATTGTCCCTG
>CALMVQ010000116.1 GCA_937873135.1 uncultured Scytonema sp.
TCACTACGTATTATCTCGTAGTTTTTTTCAGAAATCAAATATGATTCCTATAGCTGACTGCTTATTTGTGTAGATTTGGGTTTTATTAATTTTGTTGAACAAACTTTTACTATGTTGTGGTAAAAAAATCATACTAATAGGTAGTTGCATTCAAAGTTATTTACTTATGAGTGATGCTAAAAGTTAACAGTTGACCAGCCCTCCCTTGCAAGGCAGAGGGCAGAGGCTTGATTGCCGAAGGAATAAGTAATCTTTTATACACGATTAGACTCTGTTCTCTGCCAAAGCCGCCACAAACCGGGTACTCACCGTCCCCACCAAATCGAAGATTTGGTGGTCAACAATTGCGTGGCGCTTTCAAGCCCCCACTGATTGTCTTCCCGTGACTCATAGCTGCCTTTCTTCTTGACATCATTCGTAGATTTATCTTTTAATAAAACTTGGTATAAAAAAGAATCCTCCCCAACAATCTATTATGAAGGTTTACTGATGTTGACATCTCTGGCGCAGCGTCTCAATCTAGAGCGAAATCGTCGTTTTGTGGGACGTACCCATGAACTCGAACTCTTTCAAAGGGCGATCGCATCGTCGGAATTACCCTTCTACGTGTTGCACGTCTTTGGTCCTGGTGGTGTGGGCAAAACAAGCCTTATCAGACAGTTTTCTCAAATATGTGAGATATATAAAATACAAAAGTATTTCGTAGAAGCACGTAATATAGAAGCGACACGGGAATCCTTTATCAACTCCCTGCGTCTAGTCATGGAGTTGCCAGATACTGAGTCTCCCCTACAAGTATTAGCTTCGCGAAATCAGCGTAGTGTTATTTTAATTGATACTTATGAGACTTTAGTATCGTTGGACGAATGGTTGCGGGAAGAGTTCCTACCCCAACTATCTGAAAATACCCTGATCGTTTTTGCCGGACGCAATCCCCTCTCTTCCCCTTGGCGCAGCGATGCAGGTTGGCAAGCCTTGATTCACATCTTGCCTTTACGCAACCTCACTCCAGAAGAAAGCCACGCTTACCTAACTAAACGGGATATTCCTGTAGCCCAGCACTCCTCAATTCTCAATTTTACCCACGGACATCCCTTAGCATTGTCATTGGTTGCTGATGTGTTTGCTCAAGGACGAGAAATCTCCTTTCAATCAGAATCTGCGCTTGATGTCGTCAAAACACTTTTGGAAAGATTTCTGCAAGAAGTCCCTACACCAGCGCACCGCATGGCTTTAGAAGCTTGTGCAGTAGTGCGGTTGACTACAGAAGCATTATTAACACAAATGTTATTGCCTCAACTACTGAAAATTGAAGCACAGGTAACTCCTACCGTTGAGGAGGGAAATGGGGGCGATATACCTGATGTTCACGAGCTATTTGAGTGGTTGCGGAGACTGTCATTTCTGGAATCAGGTCAATTAGGTTTATTTCCACATGATTTAGCAAGAGAAGTCTTAATTTCTGACTTGCGTTGGCGCAATCCTGACTTTTACGCTGAATTACACAACCGAGCGCGTGCTTATTATGTTAAACGCTTGCAGCAAACTCAAGGTCAGGAAAAGCATCGCGTTCTCTTTGATTACATGTTTTTACATCGGGACAACCTCGCAATTCGACCGAGTTTTACCTGGGGTGAGCAAAGTAGTTTTTTGACTGACTCGCTACGAGAAACTGACAAAACGGCACTGTTGGAAATTGTGGCGCAGCACGAAGGTGAAGAATCAGCAAAAATAGCAGCGCACTGGCTAAATCGCCAACCACAGAACGTGCTGGTATTTCGCTCCCCACAGCAACTTGCAGGTTTTGCCATCATGGTGGAATTACACCATGCAGTAATAGAGGATTTGAGTGTAGATCCAGGGGCGATCGCATCCTGGCAATATTTGCAAAATTATGCGCCATTACGCCCTCACGAAGGCGCAACTGTCTTTCGCTTTTGGATGGCAAGAGATACCTATCAAGCGGTTTCCCCGATCCAAAGCCTGATTTTTATTAACTTTGTCCAATACTATCAAAAAACTCTCGATCTGGCATACACCTTTCTGCCTTGTGCCGAACCAGATACCTGGGCGGCAATGTTTGCCTACGCCGACTTAAAGCGACTACCCCAAGTTGATTTTACAATAGGAGGACGGCATTATGGCGTTTACGGACACGACTGGCGGGTAGTCTCACCTACAGCATGGCAGAAACTTTTAGCACAAAGAGAAATTGATGCTACTGTCGAAGCTCCAACAGAATCTCAAATGAGTGAACCTTTATTGGTTCTCAGTCAACCAGAATTTATCGAAGCGGTGCGAGATGCATTGCGTCACTTTACTCGTTTCGACGCCTTACATCAGAATTCTTTGTTGCGATCGCGCTTAGTCGAGGAACAAGTGACAAATAAAGCAAGTATTAGCGATCGTATTGCCGCTTTACAAACTTTAGTGAAACAAGCTGCGGAATCGTTACAGTCATCGCCCCGTGATGAAAAATTATACCGTGCCGTCTATCAGACTTATTTAAACCCCGCCCCTACCCAAGAACAAGCAGCAGAGTTACTAGACTTACCCTTCAGCACCTACCGCCGCCATCTCAAAGCAGGGATGACAAGAATTACAGAGATTCTCTGGCTGGAGGAAACGAGCTAAGCTATTGTGTTTCTTAGCTATTAGCAGTCTTAACACCGACAATATCCAATAACACCTTATTTTAAATCCAGCAAGCCATTGTCTTTTAATTTGGGATTGAAACGAATTTGTGTTTGCAAACCACGCATTTCTAGCACTGCTAAAATTTCTGCCTCTACTCGCCGCGCCACATTTTTAAGGATTTTCATTTGCGTCATTTCATCATAAACGGGATTCTCATAATTTACCCGTTCTTCAGGCGTCATTAAATTTTTGACATCAATAGGCTGTGTCCATTTTTCTTTGTCATCTCCATTTCCTGAAGGTAGACTACCATTTTCAGTAATCCAAGCATTCTCAATATTTTCTAAAATCGTGCGATTTGGACGTTCAATTGTTTGAACTTTCACCCAGTAGCAATGTTGGGGCTGACGTACTAAGTGCTGCCTCAAGCTAAGATAAATATCGCGGGAATATCCTACAAATTGGAGGTTTTTATCCTGATCAAAAATTGCATATACCCCGATTTTGCTTTGTAGTTGTTCGGGTAATTGACCACTATCATCAATGTAAGAAATGTCGTCTAGACTTGCTAAAGAAGTAACAGTTGTTTCGATTGTCATATATTTAGTTTATACAAGAAAGTATTAAGACGAATGAGAAAGTGGTAAGTCTTGTCTTGATAGTCATCTCTTCGTTCTTACTCCCAAGACTATTTTCGATAAATTGCACAGAGACGACTGGGGTTAAATATTTTAGCATTAAACATGAAGTTCGGCGGTACGTTAATGATAGCGTACTCGTTAGATTCATAGTATTTTTCCAATTCTCCTGGCATCCCTTTAGGACTAGCCAGACTGTATGGTACTGGCTGAAATAGTAATTCTGTGAATTCAACTTTTTCACATTTACATTGTTGAGAAACTTGTGTTAAAAAGGCTTCAGTAGTTAATAATTTGAAGAGAGTTGCTTTAGCTTCTGGTTCGAGAGTGAAACTCCCATCAAAATTTTGGATGATTTTTAAAGGCATTTTGCGGAAAGGGACTTATGAGTGACTGAGAAAAGATTCTAATATGAATAATATCCCTTTGACGCATTCAGCTATCCTACGCGATTGTGAATGATACACTTTTTAATGAACTACAGAGAACGCACAGGAAGAAGAGCAAAGATAAGATTCAAGAATAATCACCGAATTGCTGTAGCAGAGCCGAACACGGCAGTAAAGATGTTCCAAAGAACCTCTCTACTGAAATAAACGGTATTGGCACTCTTTGTGAACCACGAGAGATAATAGGGAGAAAACCGTATGGGATTGAGGCTTAACCAAATTGTTCCTTGGGGGCGTTCTCTGCAGGAATATATTCAGATGTTCGCTCTCAGTGGTGATGATCTACAACGTAAAATTCTTGATTGTGCAGGTGGGCCTGCTAGTTTCAATGCTGAAATGAAGCAGCTTGGACATAACGTCATTTCTTGCGACCCAATATACCAGTTTTCCGCAAGTGAGATTGAAAGGCGTGTTGAAGAAACCTATCCGGTTATTTTAAAGGGTGTAGAAGCCAATCAACAAAAGTTTATCTGGACGATAATGCGATCGCCAGAACATCTGTGTCAGGTTCGTATGGCAGCAATGCGCCAGTTCTCAACAGACTTTACGCAAGGACTGCAAGAGGGACGTTACTTTGTAGAGGTGCTGCCAAACCTGTCATTTGATACACGGCAGTTTGACCTAGCACTATGTTCTCATTTGTTGTTTACTTACTCAGACCAGCTATCGATGGAATTTCATCTAGCGGCGATTAAGGAAATGTGCCGAGTTGCAAGTGAAGTTCGTATTTTTCCATTGTTGGTAAACATGACAGCAGAAATTTCCCCTTTCTTGCAACCCGTAATGCGGGAATTAGAAGCTCAAGGTTACTCGGTAGAGATTAGACAAGTTCCCTATGAGTTTCAGCAAGGAGGAAATCAACTTTTACAGGTATTTGGGATAGATAGAGGAAGCTTCGGACGTAAGAAGGCGCTGCGGTGAAGTTACATTAAAGCCTCGTGTTACCATTAGACATCTCCAGTTCCGGACGTAGGGGCTCTCGGCCGAGAGCCCCTACCAAAGATTTCAACGAACGCATAATTAATTTTCGCTTCCTTAGTCTCTCACCCGCCAAGCCGACATCGCAGCGGCAATTCTCTGAATTTTCCGGCTTCAGCACTCTGCTGAAATCATAATGTTAGGTAAAATTTAGCAGAAAAAGGGAAACGCGATTCATCATTCTACTGTTGAGCGTTTACTTAACAAATCTTCACAAGGGAATTTCGATAATTAGTAGCGCGGAATCAGGTTGCCAGAGGTGTGTCTACGTTATAATGTGGCTATAGTAAAGTCATAGCTGCTATAGTGTCAACGCTCCTCGTAAGTAGGATTGGCTCTTCAGTTAGTGGCAGTTTAGTCTATGAAAATTTAGCATAGCCCAGATGTTGAATGAAAAACTTCTGGGAAAATTTTTTGCCTGAAGCCTAATATTTAGCAAGAAGGATGCTATATTAGGAAATCTAGTAGTGTGTGCAAAAAATATTATTACTGGAATTGACTGTGGCGAATACAAAGTCTGCTCTCAAGCGTGCGAAAATTGCGGAACGCAATCGACTGAGGAACAAATCTTACAAATCAGCAGTGAAAACTCTGATGAAGAAATCCCTAGCTGCTGTAGAAACCTATGCAGCAAATCCGAGTCCTGAATTACAGCAGGAAGCACTTGCTCATATGTCGGAGGCTTACAGCAAGATTGACAAAGCTGTGAAGCGGGGAGTATTGCATCCCAATACTGGAGCTAGGAAAAAGTCGAGATTAGCCAAAAAGCTAAAAGCTCATACACAACCAGCAGCAACGGCACAATAGTCATCAGTTGTGAGTCATTTGTCGTTAAGTAAAGACTTGAGAGCGATCACTCGCTCCTTTGTCAACTGCAAATTTGCCGCCCAAAATCGAGGGATGAATCTTTAATTGTTTCGCCTACTATACGGCAAAGTGTTTGACTGGGGCAGAAAGCTGATAGCTTCGTAGCATACGAAAGCGTAAACTGACAAAGGACAAAGAATGCAGCTGATAGATACCCACGTTCATATCAACTTTGACGGTTTCCAGCAAGATTTAGAGACAGTGCGATCAAGATGGCTTGAAGCAGGTGTAGTACGTTTAGTGCATTCCTGTGTGGAACCATCCGAATTTGCCAGCATTCAAGAGTTAGCTCACCGATTTCCCGAACTCAGCTTTGCTGTAGGTTTGCATCCTTTAGACGCAGAACAATGGAATAATCAGACAGCAGAGCAAATCATGTCTTTGGCTGGTTCTGACTCTAAGGTGGTGGCAATTGGAGAAATGGGGTTGGATTTTTACAAAGCAGATAACTGCGAGCAACAAATTGTGGTGTTTGAGGCACAGTTAGCGATCGCCACCGAACTAAACCTGCCAGTGATTATCCATTGTCGCAATGCTACGGCACAGGTAAGGGAAGTATTACAAAAATGGAAAAACCTCAAAGGAGAAAAAGTTCGGGGTGTCATGCACTGTTGGGGTGGAACGCCAGAAGAAACATCATGGTTTGTTGATTTGGGCTTTTACATTAGCTTCAGTGGCACTGTGACTTTTAAAAACGCTGTTCAAATTCAAGCGTCGGCAGCTATGGTAAGAAGTGATCGTCTGTTGATTGAAACAGACTGCCCTTTCCTTGCGCCAGTCCCCAAACGTGGAGAACGGCGCAATGAACCTGCATACGTTCGTTATGTAGCTGAAAAAGTTGCTCACCTGCGGGGGGAAACTGTGGAGGCTATCGCCTCTGTGACAACCCAAAATGCCTGTGAACTCTTTGGTTTCTCACTATAAAGTGCGTTGTGATTTGCACATTGGGATTTATTGACAAAAAAAAACTTTATTTGGGCAAAAATATGGTATTATTTCGTCTAAAAAAGCTTTGCTTGCGTCATAATATTTAAAGATGCGATCGCTCAACCATAACGCGCTATACCCGTCAAGTAGTTGTATGAAATCTAGAACTACCCCTTTCCACGTTTTTTGAGTTAGATAGCAAAAAGTCAGAGCTTCATTTTTTACCTATAACAAAATTATTAGACGTCATTACCTTGCGACCGCCACCCACCACATATCAAGTCATACAGATACAAAGCCAACAATCCTCCTGAGTCTTGAGGATAATATTCCTTTAGGTAGAAACAGTCTGATTGCCGAAAAGAAACACTAAGTGTAAGTCTTTCTTGAAGGGGGATTGCGATCAAAACAAAACTTATTTCCGAAAAGCTTCACCATTCGCAATAGACAAATGTCGATAGCTAGTTGATTTTGGTAATTTTTCCCTAAGAAAAGGGAATTACCCCCTTGCCAAAATCCTTATTTCTAGTTTTAATAGCTCCATTTGCCTATACCTGCGCTATAAGCGCAGGTGGTGTTAGGAGAACCCACACACAGACAAGTTTAACCAGGATAACAAAGGTAGAGGCATGACTAACGAAACAATTATGGAACCCGCCTTTTTGTTGCCCGACTTAATAGAAATCCAGCGGGCTAGTTTCCGGTGGTTTTTAGAAGAAGGGCTGATAGAAGAATTGAACTCCTTTAGTCCGATTACAGACTATACTGGCAAACTTGAACTGCACTTTTTGGGTCAAAACTACAAACTCAAGGAGCCAAAGTATGGTGTTGATGAAGCGAAACGGAGGGATAGTACTTACGCCGTACAAATGTACGTACCGACACGCTTAATCAACAAAGAAACCGGGGAAATCAAAGAGCAAGAAGTCTTTATTGGCGATTTACCTTTGATGACAGATCGCGGCACATTTATTATTAACGGTGCCGAGCGCGTGATTGTCAACCAAATCGTTCGCAGTCCTGGAGTTTACTATAAATCAGAAATTGACAAAAACGGACGGCGGACCTATTCAGCGAGCTTAATACCCAACCGGGGAGCGTGGTTGAAATTTGAAACAGACAGAAACGACTTGGTGTGGGTGCGGATTGACAAAACCCGCAAATTATCAGCACAAGTCCTTCTGAAGGCGCTATCGTTGTCAGACAACGAAATCTTTGATGCGTTGCGCCATCCAGAGTATTTCCAGAAAACCATTGAAAAAGAAGGGCAGTTCTCCGAAGAAGAGGCACTGATGGAGCTGTACCGCAAACTGCGTCCCGGTGAACCACCGACAGTCTTGGGCGGACAACAACTTTTAGACTCACGTTTCTTTGATCCCAAACGCTACGATTTGGGACGTGTGGGACGTTACAAGCTCAATAAGAAGTTGCGCCTGCAAGTTCCAGAACCGACAAGAGTATTGACTTCTGTGGATATATTAGCAGCAGTAGACTACTTAATCAACCTGGAATATGACATTGGCAATACCGACGACATCGACCACTTGGGCAACAGACGGGTAAGAAGCGTTGGTGAGTTGCTGCAAAACCAGGTGCGCGTGGGTTTAAACAGGTTGGAGCGGATTATTCGCGAACGAATGACTGTATCGGATGCCGAAGTGCTGACCCCTGCTTCATTGGTGAACCCCAAACCTTTGGTGGCAGCAATTAAAGAATTCTTTGGTTCCTCGCAGTTGTCGCAATTTATGGATCAAACCAATCCTTTGGCAGAACTGACGCACAAACGCCGTCTTTCTGCCTTAGGTCCAGGTGGATTAACCCGTGAACGCGCAGGATTTGCGGTGCGAGATATTCATCCCAGTCACTATGGTCGCATTTGCCCGATTGAAACACCGGAAGGTCCCAACGCCGGTTTGATTGGCTCCCTTGCAACTCATGCTCGGGTCAACTCATATGGTTTCCTGGAAACGCCATTTAGACCTGTAGAAAATGGGTTTGTGCGGTATGACATTGCGCCGGCGTATATGACGGCGGATGAAGAAGACGATCTGCGGGTGGCGGCAGGAGATGCGCCTACGGATGAAAACGGCTACCTGGTCGGACCGCAAGTGCCAGTGCGTTACCGTCAGGAATTTTCCACCACAACGCCGGAACAAGTAGACTATATCGCAGTTTCCCCAGTGCAAATTGTATCGGTAGCTACCAGCATGATTCCCTTCTTGGAGCATGATGATGCCAACCGGGCACTGATGGGATCGAACATGCAAAGGCAGGCAGTTCCCTTGTTGAAACCGGAGCGTCCTTTGGTGGGAACCGGTTTGGAAGCACAAGGAGCAAGAGACTCTGGGATGGTGATTATCTCCCGTACTGAGGGTGATGTCACCTACGTGGATGCCACCGAAATTCGTGTCAGACCGAAACCGAATACATCAGAAATTAAGTACAAAATCTCCAAGTACCAGCGCTCGAACCAAGACACCTGTCTTAACCAAAAACCGTTGGTGCGCGTGGGTGAACGAGTTGTAGCAGGTCAGGTGCTAGCTGACGGTTCTTCCACAGAAGGTGGAGAACTGGCACTGGGACAGAATATCGTCGTTGCCTACATGCCTTGGGAAGGTTACAACTACGAAGACGCCATTCTAATCAGCGAAAAACTGGTGCAAGAAGATGTCTACACTTCAATTCACATCGAAAAATATGAAATTGAAGCCAGACAAACCAAGTTGGGACCAGAAGAAATTACCAGAGAAATTCCCAACGTCGGCGAAGATGCTTTGCGACAGTTGGACGAACAAGGAATTATCCGCATTGGTGCTTGGGTGGACGCGGGTGATATTCTGGTGGGAAAAGTGACACCAAAAGGTGAATCTGACCAGCCACCAGAAGAAAAACTGTTGCGGGCAATCTTCGGAGAAAAGGCGCGGGATGTACGAGACAACTCTCTGCGCGTACCCAACGGGGAAAAGGGACGTGTGGTTGATGTGCGTTTGTTTACCCGCGAACAAGGTGATGAACTGCCACCAGGAGCAAATATGGTGGTGCGGGTGTACGTCGCCCAGAAACGGAAAATCCAAGTCGGCGATAAAATGGCAGGACGCCACGGTAATAAGGGGATTATTTCTCGGATTTTGCCGATAGAAGATATGCCGTATTTGCCAGATGGTTCACCCGTGGATATTGTCCTGAATCCCTTGGGTGTACCTAGCCGGATGAACGTCGGACAAGTGTTTGAATGTTTGTTGGGTTGGGCAGGTCACCATTTGGGAGTGCGGTTTAAGCTGACACCTTTTGATGAAATGTACGGCGAAGAATCATCGCGTTCCATCGTGCATGGCAAGTTACTGGAAGCAAGGGAGGAAACAGGCAAAGACTGGGTGTACAACCCAGAGCAACCGGGGAAAATTATGGTCTACGACGGTCGCACGGGCGAAGCCTTTGACAGACCCGTGACTATTGGTGTTGCCTACATGTTGAAGCTGGTGCACTTGGTGGACGACAAAATCCACGCCCGCTCCACAGGTCCCTACTCACTCGTCACCCAACAACCCTTGGGAGGTAAAGCACAGCAAGGCGGTCAGCGGTTTGGGGAAATGGAAGTGTGGGCACTGGAAGCCTTCGGTGCCGCCTACACTTTGCAGGAATTGCTGACAGTCAAATCAGATGATATGCAGGGACGGAATGAAGCGCTCAATGCGATCGTTAAAGGCAAGGCAATTCCCAGACCCGGTACGCCAGAATCTTTTAAAGTGTTGATGCGAGAACTGCAATCGTTGGGCTTGGATATCGCCGTCCATAAGGTCGAAACACAAACAGACGGTAGTTCTTTAGATGTGGAAGTCGATTTGATGGCAGATCAATCAGCCCGCCGCACACCTTCACGTCCAACTTATGAATCTCTGACCCGCGATTCGAGCGAAGAAGAGTAAAAAGTTAAAAGTTAAAAGTTAAAATTCTTGCTCGTTAACTTTTGACTTTTGACTTCTTTCTTTTAACTTCTTTCTTTTTACTTTTTACTTTTTACTTCAACAGATGAGAACCGCCCAAACCAATCAGTTTGACTACGTAAAAATCGGCTTGGCATCGCCCGAACGTATTCGTCAGTGGGGTGAAAGAACTTTACCTAACGGTCAGCTTGTGGGGGAAGTCACCAAGCCGGAAACAATTAATTACCGCACATTGAAGCCGGAGATGGATGGCTTGTTCTGCGAGCGCATTTTTGGTCCGGCGAAAGATTGGGAATGTCACTGCGGTAAGTATAAAAGAGTACGCCATCGCGGAATTGTTTGCGAACGCTGTGGGGTAGAGGTGACGGAATCAAGAGTCCGCCGCCACCGCATGGGTTATATAAAACTGGCGGCACCTGTTGCTCACGTTTGGTATCTCAAAGGTATTCCCAGCTATATTGCCATCTTGCTGGATATGCCATTGCGAGATGTGGAGCAAATTGTTTATTTCAACTCTTATGTTGTTCTTAGTCCTGGGAATGCAGAGACTTTAACATATAAACAGTTACTGAGTGAAGATCAGTGGCTGGAAATAGAAGACCAAATTTACAGTGAAGATTCTCAATTGCAGGGAGTCGAAGTGGGTATTGGTGCTGAGGCACTGCTGCGGTTATTAGCTGACATTAAATTAGAGCAGGAAGCTGAAAGCTTGCGGGAAGAAATTACCACTGCTAAAGGTCAAAAACGGGCAAAGCTGATCAAGCGACTGCGAGTCATTGACAACTTTATTGCCACAGGTTCCAAACCGGAGTGGATGGTGATGAGTGTCATTCCCGTAATTCCTCCAGATTTGCGTCCGATGGTGCAATTGGATGGCGGACGTTTTGCGACAAGCGATTTAAACGATTTGTATCGGCGAGTGATCAACCGCAACAATCGTTTGGCACGTCTCCAAGAAATTTTGGCTCCAGAGATTATCGTCCGCAATGAAAAGCGGATGCTGCAAGAAGCTGTGGATGCTTTAATCGACAACGGACGTCGGGGACGAACGGTTGTCGGCGCAAATAACCGACCACTAAAATCTCTGTCGGACATTATTGAGGGTAAACAAGGACGTTTCCGGCAAAACTTGCTGGGTAAACGTGTAGACTACTCCGGACGGAGTGTGATTGTGGTGGGACCAAAACTCCACATCCACCAATGCGGGTTGCCGCGTGAAATGGCGATTGAGTTATTTCAACCGTTTGTGATCAATCGCCTGATCCGTAGTGGCATGGTGAATAACATCAAAGCGGCGAAAAAGCTGATCTCGCGTTCCGATCCAAGTGTTTGGGATGTTCTTGAAGAAGTCATTGAAGGGCATCCAGTGATGCTCAACCGTGCGCCAACACTGCATCGCTTGGGAATTCAAGCTTTTGAACCAATTTTGGTGGAAGGAAGAGCAATTCAACTGCACCCACTGGTTTGTCCGGCATTTAACGCTGACTTTGACGGCGATCAGATGGCGGTACACGTCCCACTCTCATTGGAAAGTCAGGCGGAAGCACGGTTATTGATGCTTGCCTCCAACAACATTTTGTCACCAGCTACCGGCAGACCAATCATTACACCCAGCCAAGACATGGTATTGGGAACATACTACTTAACTGCAGAAAATCCCCAAGCAACAAAGGGAGCGGGGCTTTACTTTTCTTCACTTGATGATGCCATTATGGCTTACGAGCAGCAGCAAGTAGAACTGCACGCTTATATCTACGTGCGGTTTGATGGCGAAGTTGAAACCGATAAACCAGATACAGAACCATTAAAAGTAGAAGAAAACAGCGACGGCTCAAGGACGTTGCTTTATAAATTCCGCCGCGTCAGAGAAGATGCTCAGGGGAATTTACTCTCTCAGTACATCCGTACAACCCCTGGTCGCGTTATTTACAATAAAGCGATTCACGAAGCGTTAGCGAGTTGAATAATTAAAAATAAAAAATGACGAATTTTAATTTTTAATTCTTAATTCTCTCCCACTCTAAGAATTCGTAGAGTTTGCGTAAGTCCTAACTCAAAAACTCACCAGCTTGAAAAATTAAAAATTAAAAATTGAACGTTTTTAATTTTTAATTTTTAATTCTCTCCTATGTATTAACAAATGACTGAAAAACTCATTTTTCGGAATCGTGTAGTTGGCAAAAGTCAACTGAGAAATTTAATTTCTTGGGCGTTTACGAATTGCGGTACGGCGCGGACGGCGGTGATGGCGGACAAATTGAAAGATTTGGGATTTCGCTATGCCACCAAAGGTGGAGTTTCGATCAGTATTGATGATTTGATGGTGCCACCAACCAAGCGAGCGCTCCTAGAAGCCGCCGAAGCAGAAATTCGGGCAACGGAAAGCCGCTATCAAAGGGGAGAAATTACGGAAGTGGAACGCTTCCAAAAGGTGATTGACACTTGGAACGGAACTTCTGAAGCCCTCAAAGATGAAGTTGTTAACCACTTTGAGAAAACTAATCCCCTGAATTCGGTATACATGATGCAAAACTCCGGCGCGAGGGGTAACATCTCTCAAGTCCGGCAGTTGGTGGGCATGCGGGGATTGATGGCAGATCCACAAGGTGAAATTATCGATTTACCGATTAAAACCAACTTCCGTGAAGGGCTGACGGTAACCGAATACATTATCTCTTCTTACGGTGCTCGCAAAGGATTGGTCGATACGGCTTTAAGAACGGCTGACTCCGGTTATCTGACGCGCCGTCTGGTGGATGTGTCCCAGGATGTGATTATTCGGGAATTCGACTGTGGCACGACTCGGGGTATTCCCATCCGCTCGATGACAGAAGGGGAGAAAGTTTTGATTCCCATCGGCACACGCTTGTACGGACGAGTTGTGAATGTGGATGTGGTACACCCGATTTCAAAAGAGTTGATCGCCGCACGTAACACTCCGATGCATGAGGAGTTGTCAAAGCAAATTGAAAAAGCCGGCGTTAAAGAAGTGATCGTTCGATCGCCTCTAACTTGTGAAGCGGCGCGTTCAGTTTGCCAACACTGCTACGGTTGGAGTTTGGCACATGCGAAAATGGTGGATTTGGGCGAAGCAGTGGGGATTATTGCCGCCCAAAGCATCGGCGAACCGGGAACCCAGCTCACCATGCGCACCTTCCACACGGGTGGTGTGTTTACAGGCGAAGTCGCCAGACAAGTGCGCTCGGAAATCGATGGCACGATTCGCATTCCCAAAAAGGTCAAAACTCGACCATTCCGGACGCGCCATGGGGAAGATGCTTTATTTATTGAGGCTAACGATACTCTGATTTTAGAGCCGACTTCAGAGTCGGGCGATGCACTCAAGAGAGAAATTGCTGTTACCCAAGGTTCAACTCTCTATATTTTTAACGGGCAGCAGGTTAAACAGGGTCAACTGATTGCCGAAGTTGCCCTAGGTGGTCGCACAACCCGTACTAATACCGAAAAAGCTGTCAAAGATGTGGCTTCCGATTTAGCCGGAGAAGTCAGATTTGCCGATGTGGTAGCTGAACAAAAAACCGACCGTCAAGGCAACACAACGACGACAGCTGCACGGGGTGGTTTGATTTGGATTCTCTCAGGAGAAGTCTATAATTTGCCACCAGGTGCGGAACTCATCGTCAAAGATGGCGATGCGATCGAGACGAACGGTGTCTTAGCAGAAACCAAGCTCACAACCGTTCATGGTGGTGTCGTCCGTTTGCCAGAAGCGACTCCCGGTAAGGGAACGCGGGAAATTGAGATTATTACGGCCTCTGTGGTGTTAGATCAAGCTACCGTCACCGTCCAAAGTTCTCAAGGACGAAACAATTACTTAGTCTCCACCGGCAATAACCAAGTCTTTAACCTCAGAGCGACTCCCGGTACCAAAGTCCAAAACGGTCAGGTGGTGGCAGAGTTGATTGACGATCGCTACCGGACTGTGACAGGTGGATTGCTCAAATATGCTGGTGTGGAAGTCCAGAAGAAAGGCAAGGCAAAGCTGGGTTATGAAGTGGTGACAGGTGGCAGCCTGTTATGGATTCCGGAAGAAACCCACGAAGTCAATAAAGACATTTCCTTGCTGTTGGTAGAAGATGGTCAGTATGTCGAAGCCGGCACAGAAGTCGTCAAAGATATCTTCTGTCAAAACAATGGTGTTGTCGAAGTCACCCAGAAAAACGACATTCTCCGGGAAGTCGTGATTAAGCCTGGGGAGTTGATGATGGCAGACGATCCGGAAGCCGTGATGGGTAAAGATGCAACCTTTGTCCAACCCGGAGAAGAGTTCATGGGGCAAGTGATGACGGAGTTACGGTACATCGAGTACGTAGAGTCCCCAGAAGGTCCCGCACTCCTCAGCCGTCCGGTGGTAGAATTCCCCGTCCCCAGCAATCCAGATGTGCCTTCAACAACATCGGTCAGCCAACAAACCGGGCGCTCAATTGAGTTAAGAGCCGTACAAAGACTACCCTACAAAGATTCCGAGCGCGTGAAGACGGTGGAAGGGGTAGAACTGCTGCGGACTCAGTTGGTATTGGAAATCGACTCAGAAAATGAAGACCACAATGCCTCTCCTTTAGCGGCCGATATTGAATTGGTGCAAGACTTGGATGACCCCGAGGTGAATCGCTTGCAACTAGTGATTTTGGAGTCTTTGGTCGTACGCCGAGACATCACCGCCGACGCCACTCAAGGTAGTACCGAAACAACTCTCGCCGTGGAAGATGGCATGACCATCGCCCCAGGCTCAGTCGTTGCCCGCACCCAAATCTTGTGTAAAGAAGGCGGTACCGTCCGAGGCTTGCAAAAAGGTAGCGAGGCCGTCCGTCGTTGTTTGGTATTACGCACAACAGACCTTGTGACCTTGACAACCACCGTCCAACCAAAGGTCCGACCAGGCGACTTGCTCGTTGAAAGTACAGAAATTGTCAATGGAGTTTTCGCCGAACAATCCGGAATTGTCTTGGGCGTAAAGAAGGATGCAGGGGGAGCAGGGGGAGCA
>CALMVQ010000117.1 GCA_937873135.1 uncultured Scytonema sp.
GCGATCGCCGAAATAATTACGATACATGTCACACAAGGGGATCACATCATTGCCCTGAAATTTTACCAACCCCATACTGCGTAACTTAAATGCCAGATTAGTCTCTATTCGTACACCTTTAGGAGATGCTATAACTTGTTTGAGCGCAGTCATTAAATCTGTGTCCTCTTGCAAGTTTGATAGGTGGCGACGCAGGTAGTCACTATACATTCCGTCTTCATTAGATGCCGTTTCTAATACTTGTTTTAAAGTCATTCGTCCACGGGCAATTTCGTAGAGTGCCCGCCTGACTAAATAGGGCTGTCCTCCCAGCATTGCCATGATTTGTTGTACCTGCGCTTGAGTCCAATTCAGATTGTACCGTTTCACCAATTCTCCCACTTGTGATTCGTTCAATTCTGGTAACTCAATTGGTAATCCCACATTAAACGGTGATTGATTAATATTCAGAGGGATATAAACTTCTTTGGAATGCACAATCACCAATCTAAGTCTTTTCCATATTGCCTCGTTCTTTGACTTCTCATGCCAAGCTCGTAACAATCCAAAAAAGTCAGTAGCAATTTTAGCATGTTGAAAAACCTGGTCAACGTCATCCAACCCCAAAAGCAATGGGCTATCTATTTCTGATAACAGATATCTTTGAAAGTAGTTTGTACAGTTGTTTTTGCTACCCAGAAAGCCCTGCCAATAATCATTTAGCTTCTGAGTTAGATTTAATTCCTGAGTAATACTGCCGCTGAACCACTGTAAGAATTTATCTAGATCTGTGAAAAATTCAGCGTCTGCATAATGGAAGTTTAAGGATGCAGTTTTACAGCCCTTTTGACTTGCTTGATCAAGAATTCTGAGCAAAAGAGAAGTTTTGCCCATCTGTCGGGGAGCTTTGATACGAATTAGTGCCCCTGGTTTGACAATCGTCTCGTAACAGTCATTCTCAATAGTTGGGCGTTCTACATAAAAGACTGAGTCATCCAACGCTATTGGTCCTTCTGGTCGCTCCAAAAAGGCGCGTTGGTTTGTGATAATTTTAGGTTGCTGAGAATTGGTTGGTTGAGAATTGGTTGGTTGAGAATTGGTTGGTTGATTTAGAACAGACGGCTGCCAGAGGGCTTGGAAAATCCGTTTGAAAGGTGATGTTAGATTGGGCTGCGGTTCTGGTAGCGGGCAAGATTCTGGTAGCGGGCCAGATTCTGGTAACGGGCTAGATTCTGATATTGGGCTAGATTCTGGTGGTATTGGAATGATAGTTGGTGTTTCGTGAAAGTTAATGACTTGGCGGATAGCTGCCAAAGCAACTGTTGCGTCTTGATAACGTTGACGATAGTCGTAACGCACCATGGTGTCTAAAACTTCTGCAAAGCTTCGGCTGACTTGCACGTTATTCTTAAATAAAGCACAAGAAAACTCCCCACTGTAGGTATCTCGTGGAAACTGTTGCGGGTATAACCCTGTTAAAGCTTGAAGGCCCAGGATTCCGACTGCATAAACATCACTGCTGAAATGCGGATACGAAGATTGTTGTTCGCTTGGCATATAGCCTGGAGTGCCAATTGCTACTGTCGATCTTGATTGCCCCAGATCCTCAATTTTCAAAGTACTAATTTCCTTTACTGCCCCAAAGTCAATGAGCACGATCAAATTATCTTTTCGCCGCCGCCTTAAATTCTCTGGTTTGATATCTCGATGAATCACGTTGTTTTGATGAACAAATGCCAAAACTTCCAATATTTCTTGCAAAAGTTTCAAAACTTCACTCTCACGCCAGGGCATACCTGGTAGTATTTCTTTAATGAGATCGTGTCCGTCAATGAATTCTTGAACTAAATAAAATTCCTCATTTTCCTCGAAATGAGCGAATAGTCTGGGAATTTGGTCATGGTGGTTACCAAGCCGATACAGACTTTGTGCTTCCCTCTCGAACAGCCTTTCGGCAACTGGTACAATTTGAGGAGCGAGGTTATTTGGTTTAAACTGTTTGACAACACACTCTGGTTTTCCTGGTAAATCTGAATCTACAGCCAGGTAAGTGTGTCCAAATCCCCCACTTCCCAAAAGTTTGACAATCTTATAACGATTCCGCAGCGTTCTTCCAATCAGAGGGTTTTGGCTCATCATGTAGCGCATCCTACCTGCTATATTGCTAATCAGTTAGAGTACGTTCGTATTGGCTTTCAAACAATTTTATGGTTGCTTGCTTGATCTTACTCACTCATATAGATACCCTTTCGGGCGTCCCCATTCCTAAAATTTCTATAGTAATTTTTAAAAAAGAGTATGAGTGAAGCTTGAAAAAGATACTAAGAAACATATTCAAGTATAACCTAGTTCGGTTCCTGAACACTAACTCAACTTGTTAGGAAATCCATAGTTAATTAGTATAATTCGTCATAAGTAATTATGTAATTTTTAGAGAACCGCGACCTTGTAGCGCATTCCTGGAGGTAGGATGAGATTGATGCAGTTGGGTCTCTGTACGAGATCATTGGTCATTAATGTTACAATGGTAAAAAAGACGGCTGACAACTGACTTCTGTCTTCTGAAACGAGCGCTGCGGGGAGTAGTGCATAGGCGAATCTTGGTCTATACCTACTTTTTTTGAAAAAAAAGATCATGTGGGAGTCATGATCGTAAATATCCCACATGATCTTTTGCGTCATTGTCTACTTAAGCCGGAATGTAAGCCCCTGAGGGAATTGGCACAGGTTGAGGAGTTGCTAAGCAAATTCCCTGTCTGTACCAAATACTATCAACCTCGAAAGCCTCGAATTGGGTTGTCAGGATTGCCCAAGTTTGCTCGTTTAATCCGCCAGAGTAAGTCCAAGTGAATCTACTCTCGTGGCGCAGTCGTTGTTCTAGTTCTGCTAAGACTTCAGGAAGCCAAAATCGGGTCATAACCCTTTGAGTAGCAATCTCCGGAGGAGTCTGTAACATCTCAACCATTGGCTGGTTAACAATGATTTGCTTGTAGTTATCTTGTCTGACGATACTAACCGGAAGGTTGTTTTCGGCTGCTGCAACCATTCGGCGCAACAATGCGACTGGTAGATGTAACTGAGAGCAAAAGACAGCACCGTCAAAAGCTAAGAGGCGATCAGCCATTTCGGCCGATTGAGGCATTTCAGAAGATGCCATCCACCCGAAAAACTCGATTGGTCGCTTACAGCCTCTCCACCCTATTCGCACTTTCCCCTTAATTTTTGCTGCAGTTTCGCTGAGAGCATCTCCACTACTTTGGGCAAGGTTAGTAGCATCTTGCTTTGTCGGGGCACGGATAGAGACTCCCTCATGGGAAAGTTTATAGTTCCAACCCTGTTGGTTCAGGATTTTAATAACACTCGTACTCATCTTCTTTAACACCTCCAGAATCGCTGTATAAAGAACGCTTTAAAGTTTGTCGCCAAATCGTTTTTCTTTCTTCTTCTGGAATACCCAAAGTAGACGTGATGATGGCGAAGTCTCCTAAGGTCGGTAGCACTTCTCCTGTAGCAAGCGCTTGTAAGTTTTTGACACCACAACGCTTCAGTTTTGTCAAGTTAACTCGAACTAAATCGGCAATTGTCGTCAGAGGAAACTGTTCTGCTTTTGAGGAATTGGGATCTTTTCTTTTAGCAACCCATTCACCGAGCATCTCTTCTAGCGCATCGCTTTGAGATACCCCTTCACGGGCACAGATGCTTTTAAATTCTCGAGCCAACTCTACCAGAACATAGCCGCTGACCTGCTTGTAATTATCCGAACGCCTTCTATCGCTCATTTTTATGAAGGTTATATTATGCTTGTCTTTATTTTCTCTCATGAAACTCAAGTTGTGAGACATGATTGTTCGTCAATTTTCCATGAAAGATTGACATAAAAAAATGACAAGCGTTAGAATAAGAGGCAAGCGCTTATAATGACTCAACACGGCAATAGCTTGTCTAGTAGTAAATGCCGCCGCGTTTGGATTCTGATTTAATCCGATACAAGCGGCACAACTGTTGAATACAAAAGGTAGATCACCCTGGTCGAGATGTTCCTGGTTTTGAAAGGTAGATCACCCTGGTTGAGATGTTCCTGGTTTTGAAAGGTAGATTACCCTAGTTGAGATGTTCCTGGTTTTGAAAGGTAGATTACCCTGGTAGATCGTTTTCGGAGATTCCCCTGATAACTAGCTTGCTAATTGAGGTACCAAAATGAGGGATAAAAATCCCTCATTGTGTCATTATACGCTTAACAGTCACATATTATCTTTATAATTAAATTTTGCAATTGTTAAAAATTTTATCGAAAAAAACAAAACATCTACTTAAACCCACGGTGATGTGTTTTCAAGAGGGCTGGGTATAGCGCTAAACCATCTTTATGCTTTGCTCGCTGCCGATAAATGGCACTTAAAGTCTTTTTGCTAATTATCACGCACACAGGCTGGTCATAAGTAATAGGTAAAAATTATTTCCGATTCCCAATTCCCGTTTTCCTCAAGACTAACGACTCCCTTGGGGTGCGGGAGAAACTTATAAGCGTGCTTAAGTAATCCATTATTACATATGTTACGCTTAGCAACTTGGGTTATTTAGATTTTAGCAGCTTTAACTGTAGCCCTTGGGGGCGATCGCTTTACAACTTCAACTAAATCCAGTAGTGTTCACCTATTGATGACGATGAAATCTGAACTATAATCGGGTGTATCTAAAGTAGTGCGCTCGTCCTGAGTTCTGAGTTTTGAGTAGAGCCTCCTACCACATGTCATTTATCACCTACTTTTTGTCAAAAAACATGCGTCTGACTCAGGACAGTTTTTAATCTACCGTAAAACTATGTGGCAATAGGCAACAGAAAAATGACAGAATAGTATATATGTTCTATTCATCTCGAAACAACACCCCTTAAATCCATATAATATATAGAGGTAGGAATGGCCACCGTTACTGATAATACAGGTAAGCAAAAAGCGCTCAGCATGGTACTTAACCAGATTGAGCGGACTTTTGGCAAAGGAACAATCATGCGCTTGGGCGATGCGACTCGGATGCGGGTCGAAACCATTTCTAGTGGAGCGCTAACCCTGGATTTAGCTTTGGGTGGCGGTTTACCCAAAGGGCGAGTGATAGAAATTTATGGTCCAGAAAGTTCTGGAAAGACAACGTTAGCACTGCACGCAGTCGCTGAAGTACAAAAAAAAGGTGGTATTGCTGCCTATGTTGATGCCGAACACGCTCTTGACCCTCTCTATGCAGCGGCCTTGGGTGTTGATATCGCGAATTTATTAGTTTCTCAGCCTGATACTGGAGAAGCTGCTTTAGAAATTGTCGATCAGCTTGTGCGCTCTGCAGCAGTTGATATTGTCGTTATCGACTCTGTAGCAGCACTGGTTCCCAGAGCCGAAATTGAAGGTGAAATGGGTGATACTCATGTAGGTCTGCAAGCCAGATTGATGAGCCAAGCACTACGTAAAATTACTGGAAATATTGGAAAATCTGGTTGCACAGTTATCTTTCTCAACCAGTTGCGGCAAAAAATTGGTGTCAGCTACGGTAACCCTGAAACAACAACTGGCGGTAATGCCTTAAAGTATTACTCTTCTGTACGTTTAGATATTCGCCGGATTCAAACTTTGAAAAAAGGGACAGAGGAATTTGGGAACCGCGTTAAAGTCAAAGTTGCCAAAAACAAAGTAGCGCCACCTTTTAGAATCGCGGAGTTTGACATTATTTTTGGCAAAGGAATTTCTACCTTAGGTTGCCTTGTGGATCTTGCCGAAGAAACAAACATCCTTGTCCGTAAAGGAGCTTGGTACAGCTACAATGGTGAGAATATATCCCAAGGTAGAGACAACGCCATCAAGTACCTGGAAGAAAAACCCGAATTTGTCGAACAAATCAAGCAGTTGGTACGCGAGAAATTAGAAATGGGAGCTGTTGTTTCTGCAAACTCCGTGACGAAGGCAAGCGAGGAAGACGAAGAAGAAGATATCGAGGAATTGGAAGAAGAATAAAACGGTAAGAAGAGACGTTATAAAACGTCTTTTCTTCCACAAATAGTGAGCATATTGCCAAGAAATAAATGCCTAGTACCGCAAGGCGGAAGTTAAAAGTCAAAAGTCACTCATTCAAAAGTGTTATAAATCAAGGCTTCTGGCTGTTTGAAATGGTGAACCAGCGCTACAGGAGGGTTAGCCCTCGCTAGGCGACTGGTGGAACGCGCAGCGAAGCGCGAAGCGGTAGCGAGGAACGAGCGTCAGGGTTGCTTTATTTACGCGCCCGCTGTACTAGTACCGTGCGGCGTAAATACGCCTACCATTTTCACTGGCTGCAAATGGCAATTTTTTCAAGGCTCCTAATGGTGGGTTTATTTCCGCCATGCTGTACTAGTCGTCTCTTGAAACCTTAGACAGTTAAACATCAACTGTCAACAAAAAGTTCAAAACTATAATAAGCCTCGTTTCCCATTAGGACGCACGGTCATCCAATTTGTTTTAGCTAATGCTAGCTGCTCCTCCGATATTTTAGCACCAGTAAGATTAGCTCCACATAGATTAGCACCTTGGAGATTGGTATTGCTGAGGCAAGCATAGCTGAGATCTACGCCTCGCAGATCTGCACCTTCTAAATCGGCATGATTGAGGTAAGCATTGCTCAAATTAGCGTCTCTCAGGTTTGCTTTATTGAGACGAGCTTTTCCAAAGTCGCTATTCTGAAGATTGGCTTCTTGGAGGTTGGTTTTCTGCAACTGGGAGGAGTTGAAATTTGTTCCAGATAAGTCAGCACCTTGTAGGTTGAGCAAACTCAAATTATATAGAGAAAAATCCCGTCTCCCCTTCAAATAAGCTGCAAGTAAACTCTTAGTATCAAAGTAGCGACGCGGAACTTGAGACTTTTGACCTTGACTGGAACTATTGCTACTAGGTAAAGTGGTTGTTTTTTTGAGTAAAACATATTGTTGTATACCCCCTAGACGTGCTTCAGTTGCGTCTGTAACTTTGGCTCTTCTTGCCCGAATTGCTGCGGCTACCTGAGCCACTCCGCGTCCGGAGGTGTCAAATCTGGTACTGCTTACACTAACATTAGATTCTTCCAAGCGGTTGTACATCTGGTCATTCGAGCCAGCATGAGGTTTAACTAACAAACCTTGTGCCAAACTGTCTAGGTATGGCTCTACTTCTAGCGCTTTTAGTACTTCCTGTGCTGACTGATAGCGATTGCGAACAGACACTTCCAGCATTGTCCGCAGCACTTTGGTTAAGCGATCGCTAATCTGCACTCCTTGCTCCCACATGATGTCACCTGTTGTCCGATTGTATTCCAAATCCTTAGGAGATTTGCCTGTCAGCAGATAAATGCAGGTTACGCCCAGTGCGTAAACATCACTGGCGAAGACAGGACGCATTGCCATTTGTTCTGGAGGCGCAAAACCTGGAGTCCCAATTGCATACACTGTTAATGCCGTTTGCGCTGACAAGTTAAACGCAGCATTACTCACTTGGTTTTTAACAGCGCCAAAGTCGATGAGAACCAATCTGCTATCTTGAGAGCGGCGAATCAAGTTAGCTGGCTTTATATCACGGTGAATGACTTTTTGATCGTGGATATATTGTAGTAATGGTAGGATTTCTCTCAAGAATTGCCTGAGTCCTGCTTCGTTAAAAACTCCAGCGCTTTTGATCTCTTGTTGTAGAGTTTGACCACTGATGTATTCCTGAACTAAGTAGAACTGTTTGTGCTCTTCAAAATAGTCAAGCAAGCGTGGTACTTGGGGATGGTTGCCAATTTTACCTAAAGTATCGGCTTCTCTTTTAAAGAGTTCCCGCGCCATTTCTAAAATATGTGGTGTTTTTTCTGAAGGACGTAGTTGCTTGATAACACAACTCGGCTCTCCGGGCAAGCCTTCATCCTGGGCTAGAAATGTTGCACCAAAACCTCCCAAACCCAAGCCTTTAAACACCCGATAGCGATCGCGCAATAATAGCCGCGAGCCACAAGACTGACACCTTTTACTAATTGCTAAATTTTCTGGGTTAGAACACTTAGGATTTATACAGTAGCTCATGTACTGTCAACTCGCTGCACGAATATTGAGGGAGAGCGTTAAACTCTATTCTCAATTATTGAAATAAAAATCGATTTTTACCAAGTCATTTTTGCGGTAAATCTTTTAAAGACTTGTTGAAGCTGTACTGAGCTTTACGTAAACCAATCGTAAATAGAATCACCTTTCTTTTTTTATTATACTGTCTTTATAAAACCGTGGTATATGTATAAATAAAAATCTTAAATAAAGATTAAAAAAAAAATATCGACATATGAACAGTTATTCAAGTGTTATATTAAGTTGAGGAGAATACAAGGAGAAGACCAAATGACCGTAACCCAAATGAAATGTGCCTGTGAATCTTGTTTATGTGTTGTTGCGATTGAGAACGCCGTTAATCAGGACGGCAAATACTATTGCTCTGAAGCCTGTGCAGAAGGGCATAAAACTATGAAAGGCTGTGGTCACAATGGTTGTGGCTGTTAATCATCAAGTCAGGAGTAGGGGCAGGTTTTTCCGCTCAATATTCAATAGGTTATTGTCGGTTAAAACCTGCCCGTACAGGAGTGAGGAAGGGAAATTTTTCACTCCGCCCCTCCTCTACGGGCGGGTTTGGTAAAGATATTGTGTTTACTCAGGTACTTTGTAGATTAAACCCGCCCCTACACGTTTTCACTCATTACAGTCCCGACATGACATCTCTTGCTGCTTCTAATGTCCGATCAATATCTTCCTCTGTATGAGCCAAAGAGGTAAACCCAGCCTCAAATTGAGATGGTGCCAAATAAATGCCACGCTCTAACATCCCGCGATGGAATCTACCAAACTTGGCTGTATCGGACTTTTTAGCATCCTCATAGTTATGAACTGGTCCATGTGTGAAGAATAGACCAAACATGGCACTAATTTGAGCGCCACAAGCTGCATGACCAGTTTGTTGGGCAATTTTTAGTAAGCCATCTGTCAGCTTCTTAGTAATCTTGTCTAGGTACTCATAATTGCCTGGCTTTTGTAGTAATTCTAGTGTTTTAATTCCAGCAGTCATTGCCAAAGGATTACCAGAAAGTGTACCAGCTTGATATACTGGTCCTGCAGGCGCAATCATCGACATGATATCCCGACGACCGCCATAGGCTCCCACTGGTAAACCGCCGCCAATCACCTTGCCCAACGTGGTTAGGTCTGGGATGATGCCAAACTTCTCCTGAGCCCCCCCGTAAGCAATGCGAAAGCCTGTCATCACCTCATCAAATACTAATAATGCCCCGTGTTCGTGGGTAATTTCTCGTAAACCTTCTAAGAACCCCGCATCGGGAGCAATAAATCCAGCATTACCCACGATAGGCTCGAGAATCACACCAGCAATCTCGTCGCGGTTCTGCTCAAATAAGGCGAGGACTGCTTCCAAGTCATTAAAAGGCGCAGTCAGGGTATTAACAGTCGCCGATTTAGGTACGCCAGGAGAGTCAGGTAAACCGAGTGTTGCAACACCAGAACCTGCTTTCACCAAGAACATATCAGCATGACCGTGATAGCAACCCTCAAATTTGATAATTTTGTCGCGTCCAGTGAAAGCCCGCATCAAACGCAGCACTGCCATACAAGCTTCTGTACCGGAGTTAACAAATCTGACCATTTCGACGCTCTTAACGGCATCGATCACCATTTCTGCCAGTATGTTCTCTAATAAACTGGGCGCTCCAAAGCTCGTACCTTTTTCCAAAGCTCCATGCAGTGCGGCAATCACTTCAGGATGAGCATGACCGCAAATTGCAGGTCCCCACGTACCTACGTAATCTATGTATTGATTATTATCTACATCCCAAATGTAAGCACCGTTGACGCGGTCGAAAACAATTGGTTGTCCACCTACAGATTTGAAGGCTCGGACAGGTGAACTGACTCCTCCTGGCATGAGGTTTTGTGCTGCTGTGAAGATTTCTTGTGATTTTGCCGTTTTAATTGTGGTATTAACCAAGGTTCTCTCCATGTAATGGCTATAAAAAGTTCTATCCTAGGATAGGGGGAAAAACCGCTATGAAACTATATGTTAAAATGATTAAACCAAAAAAATAACAGATATGTTGTACCAGTCCAATCAAGATTTACCTCTAGAGATTCGTACTCGTTTATCTGAGGCATACCAAGATATTTATCGGGCAGCTTACAACTCGGCAATTCACTGGTACGGTGAAGCGCCAAAGGCTCATAAAGTGGCATTGGGTGCTGTCAAAATGCAGTCGGCAACGCATGGAAAAGCTCTTGTGTAGGGTGTAAACAGTAAAGCAAGTTAGAACAAACGTGCAGTGTATCCTTTAGAAAATGATATCGTAAACACGCGAGCTATTGATATCAGAGCAATCTTTTGGGTATGTTTTATTCCAATACACATTCACTGCACGATGCTATTCCCGTTGATCAGATTCGCTACGACGAAAGGGGTCTTGTACCAGCTATAGTTCAGGATTACCTTGATGGTACAGTGTTAATGATGGCTTGGATGAATCGAGAGTCATTACAGAAAACTTTAGACAGTGGAGAGACTTGGTTCTGGAGCCGTTCTCGTAAAGAATTGTGGCACAAAGGTGAGACTTCCGGACACATCCAGAAAGTACAGAGCATCCGTTACGATTGTGATAGCGATGCACTCCTGGTAGGGGTAGAGCAGGTAGGAAATATAGCCTGTCACACAGGAGAGCGCAGTTGTTTTCATCAAGTTGAAGGGAAGATAGAGCCAGCTCCAGGAGATACTTTATCACAACTGTTCGCAACAATTTGTGACCGCCGTGAAAACCCGCAAGAAAACTCCTATACTTGTCAATTGTTTGCAAGCGGCGACAATAAAATTTTGAAAAAGCTGGGTGAGGAAACCGTTGAGGTGGTGATGGCTTTTAAAGATGATCAACCAGATGCGATCGCAGGAGAGGTTGCTGATTTGCTTTATCACACACTTGTCGCTCTAGCTCATCATGACATTGATTTAAAAGCAGTTTATCGTAAATTGCAAGAGCGCCGACGATAATCAATAACTCTGCCTTGGAATTAAAAATTCGTTTTCGCTCGTTACGCAACCCCAAAAGTTGCAAGATAGCTAGCAAGCCCCTAGAAGCAATATCAAGCACAGAGTACTCCTGGTTTCAGCTCTTGGTGCTGGAAATCCGGGAAATAAACCGATCCCGCACTTATTGTTGCAATCATCAAAAAAGCTTGAATTGCGATCTCCGCCTGCAACTCAAGCTTTTTAATGAGTGCGGAGTGACGACTTCCTATGATGAGAACTTATGTGTTGTTTACCATCAGACAGTAGCAGTCCGTCCACTTCCTTCGGGTTTGAGCAGGTAAGCTTGGACGGTGCCGTTAATGTTGACTGATTGTTTCTTCATTGTAGGGTGTTATCTAAACTCCACTTTTCTTCTATGCAATTTTCGTACCCATTTCACCAAATTAAGTAATTTAAGCTATATTTGAGTATAATTTAAAACTAATCCGCTAAACATATATTTTAAGTATGCTTACTACTTACAATTATTATTGTTTCAGATACAACAGTTACAGCCAGGAGAAACCAACTATTCTATAAAGTGCTATTTGAGACAGGTGTAGATATTATTAGTTGAGTTTTATACAGTTATTTGCTGGTTTTTAACACTCTGGGGTATAAACGTCCTAGACTAAAATCACCTGTTACTGATAATATTCCTGACGGTAAAATCTATAGCGAGGTCATAAATGCGTCATATAAACTTATGGGCAGCTTTTCCCATGACGCTCTTAGCAAGCAGCTTCTACCAAGAATTCCACTTGAGACCTTCTTTGGCACAACCAGCACCGAACTTGCCTGGTGTTGAAATCAAACAGACTCGTTCGACTTTCTTATCACGGGCAAATTACCTCTCACAGTTAGAAAAAGAGGTCATTATAGAAACGAATAAAGTCAGGAAAAATCCTCAATCATACATTCCCATAATGGAAGAGTACAAAAACCGCTTCCAAGAGAAACGCGTTAAAGTTGGCGATCGCAAGTATATGCTGACAAAAGAAGGAGTAGCAGCAGTCGATGAAGCCAATCAATTCCTAAAGTCAGTACGTCCTGTCGGAGAGTTGAGTTCATCTGCTGGCATGTCTTTGGCTGCTAGAGACCTCGTTAACGACCAAGGACCAAAAGGCACATTCGGTCATGATGGGAGTGATAAAAGCGATCCTTCTGTTCGCATTAACCGTTATGGCAAGTGGCAGGTAAGTGCTGGTGAAAATATTGCTTATGGCTCTGAAACCGCTCAAGGTATTGTCATGCAGTTAATTATTGACGATGGTGTTCCCAATCGCGGTCATAGAAAAAATTTATTTAATCCAAATTTCAAAATTGCTGGGGCAGCTTATGGCCGTCACTCAGTATATAAAACGATGTGCGTCATTGAGTACGCTAGCAGCTATCAAGAACAATAAAGCAAGCAAGTTACTTGCTGGTAATAAGTAATCGGGAATGGCAAGAAAGAAAAATTTCCAATTCCCAGGTTCTAAGGACACAGGGTGGCAGTTGATGATCTTCATCTCGCTTGTGATATAGCAACGGACATGAAGCTTAGGACAATCATCAATTCACAATATACGCACTTTGAAGGCGTCTACCGCCGACTTGTCCTAACGGCTTTAGCGACTGCTATAATTGCACTTCATGACTATAAGAGTGCAATTTTCGTGCCAATCACAAGGGCTATAGGGAGATGGGTAGAAAAAAGTCCTCCTTGTCTCCCTTGTCCTCTGTGCTTTCTCCCGATTAAAAGGGGCGTGGTTTTGCTATACCATATCCTTGGGCATAATCTACCCCAAGTGATCTAATTTTTTCTAAGATAGCGTCATCTTCTACAAACTCGGCGATAGTTTGAATTCCCATGACATGGCCGATTTGATTGATCGCTTCTACCATTGCAAAATCAATCGCATCTTCAACTATATACTTGACAAAACCGCCATCAATTTTTAAGTAATCAACTGGCAGGTTTTTGAGATAAGCAAAAGAAGACATACCACTGCCAAAATCATCCAAGGCGAAACGGCAGCCTAGTTCTCTAAGTGAGTGGATGAAGCTTGCGGCTTTACCTAAATTGGCAATGGCGACTGTTTCAGTGATTTCAAAGCAGATGGTTTTGGGTGGAATCTGGTGTAATGCAAACTGCTCCTGTACAAAGTCAGTAAATTGGTCGTCGTTAATACTTACACCTGAGAGGTTAATAGCATACAAACAGTCACGATGTTGAGAGCCACCCTGCTGTCGTAGATTTGTAAACACCGTGTGGATAACCCAGCGATCAATAGTTTGCATCAGATTGTAGCGTTCGGCTGCCGGAAGAAACGCTGATGGTGACACTATATTCCCTGTCTCGTCAATCAGGCGTAGGAGGACTTCATAGTGTTCTTCTAAAAGCTTGGTTTGGGTAACGGGGACGATTGACTGGTAGTAAAGACGGAAACGATTATCTTCCAAAGCTTGATTAATCCTAGTTACCCATTGCATTTCACCATGTTGCCGTGCTAATTCGATATCATCAGCTTGATAGACATGCACGCGATTGCGCCCGTTGTTTTTGGCGACATGGCAAGCTGCATCGGCAGCAATTAATACACTATTCATGCTTTGAGTGTCTGCGTTAACGATCGCCAGTCCAATACTGACGCCAATATTGAAAGTTGTGTCCTCCCACACAAAACGGAACTTTTGAATTACCTCGCGTAAATTATTTGCAATCCACATTGCTGGTTCTAGAGGACAATGGTTGAGTAAAATGCCAAATTCATCTCCACCCAATCGTGCTAAGATATCGGACGAGCGCAAATAAGTTTGACACAAAATACTCACTTGGCGTAAGAGTTCATCGCCAGCTATATGACCACAAGTATCATTCACTATTTTGAACTGGTCTAAATCCAAATAAAACAATGCATGTTGCTCATTATAAGTCTTGGCACCGATGACAACGTTCTCTAAGTGGTTTTCAAATTCACGTCGGTTCATCAGTTCTGTCAAGGCATCGTGACTGGCTTGCCAGGATAATAGACGTTCCATGCTGCGGGTTTTGCTTGTATCATGAAATACCATAACTGCACCAATGATTTTGCCGTCGTGAGTGCGGATCGGTGTTGCGGAGTCATCGATAGATAACTCACTACCATTACGGGTAATCAAGATACTATGATTGGCAGCATTTACAATAGAACCTGAACGCAAGGCTTTTTCAACTGGGTTTTCTAAAGATTCGCGGGTAATTTCGTTGAAAATTCTGAATATTTGTGATATTGGCAATCCCAATGCTTCAGATAGACTCCAGCCAGTGAGTGCTTCTGCAACTGGATTAAGATATTTAATCAAGCTTGTCGCATCGGTTGTAATAACAGCATCCCCGATAGATTGTAAAGTCACTAAAGCTAGCTCTTTTTCTTGAAAGAGTTCTTGTTCCATGCGTTTGCGTTCGGCTATTTCTTCGTGTAGTTGTTCCATAGCAGTCGAGAGTTCGCTGGTACGCAAAGACACCCTCTGTTCTAGCTCTTCGTTTGTTTGTTTGAGGGAAGTTTCAGCTCGCCGACGCTGATAATCTACGACATTAAGGAAGCGACTATTCCACCAAATGATAACTGCAAAGATGAAAACATCTAAAATGCTCAACAGGCACAACCCCAACTCAGCAGTATAGAACTGCGATCGGTAGCCGAATAAGGTGAGCCAATAAACAATAGGTGGGAAGACAATCTCAGCGATTAGCAAACGCCTCCCCATGATGCCACCTGCGTTACTACTGGTGATCGCAACCATTAACCCACGATCTGGATGGGCAAATAGAATGCCACATGAAAGCAGAAGGAATGCACTAGCTGTATGTATTGCAATTGATGTTAAAGAACCAAGCCTGTAAAAGTAGGCATTGCCGTAGATATAGCCTAACAAGCTAAAGAAGGCAATTAAGAATATTACGACTGCATAGAAATGAGCGAGCAGATATTTAGGGCGCTCTTGACTTAACAGCAGTAAGCTCAAGCCAAGTAAGACGAAGGTAACAGCGACATGGACTGCCATTCTACCTGGAGTAACATCACCTACTTTGTCCATGGTGGTTGTGAACAAAAGTTGATCGATGCCCATATCTAAGTTGAAACTATACTCTATCAGTGTTAATAGACCAATCAAAAGGACAAGGACGGCACAGGCTTGAGTAGCGCGGCGCGTCATCCTGCTGGTTGGTTGCCATTGGCACAATCTCAGAGATGTTCCGGCAAAGAGCAAGCCGATCGCTGTATTGGGCTTCATTGCCACCCATTCCGGCAAGATGCTCTTGAGAAAAGTAATATCCTTTATCCAACCCAGAATAACACTACAACCAATCAGGGCTACGACAATGCTGATGTTCTTGGAAAAAGACTGGAGTAAAGCAATCACATTTGGAGACTGCCAACGAAACCGTGTATCAGAAACACCCATAACTTTCTACATTCAACATTGCTTGTTTTTGGAGGCTCAGTCAGCATTCTCAGAGCTCTACAACCCATGTCTATTTATAAAAGAGTTAGAGGTCATTTGTCATGCTTTTTACATTTTCTTACCGATCTCTTAAAGTAGATCTTCGGTGGACTCCCTACTTCTTGGAGGCTATTTGCGCGGCTCCTCCCTACTCCCCGCCTTCACCCATCATTTTTGAGTTAACGGACTATTAGTACCCATAGCAACTTCTCTGTGTATTCTGAATTCTCGTCAACAAGGCATGTTAATATATTTATCAATTCTGAAAGCTATGTTGGATAGGTGGATTGAAACAAATATGGAAGCAGCAATTTTATTAGCAAAACTGCCTGAGGCTTACCAGGTTTTTGACCCTTTAGTAGACGTTCTACCAATCATTCCTGTCTTCTTCTTGCTCCTAGCTTTTGTCTGGCAAGCAGCAGTTGGTTTTAGATAAGGTCAATAAGTTTTCCGCTTTTCTCATTCCCTGGTTTTCGCCAGGGAATTTTGTCATTTAAAGAAACACGCCATAATTTTTACAAACTTTATATTTCTTTATATCTTGAAATAAAAGGTTAGAATTTTAACTGAGACATACTGTACAAGTCAAATCAGCACTCTCGCTTTTAGAGTTAGGGCAGATAGTGAAGGAGATATTAGGTATGGGCAATATTAAATTTGTTAAAGAAAATCAAGAAGTCGTGGCGGCTGATGGTGCGAATCTTAGGCTTAGAGCTATGCAGAACGGTCTTGACATCTATAAATTAATGGGCAAGATGATGAATTGTGGGGGCAACGGTCAGTGTGGTTGCTGCATTGTTGAGGTAGTGGAAGGAATGGAAAATCTTTCACCCCGAACTGAAGCAGAAGACCGACTTTTGAAGAAAAAGCCGGAAAACTACCGCCTTGCGTGTCAAACTTTAGTCAATGGTCCTGTTAGTGTAGTTACAAAGCCGTGAAAAAAAGGACTGTAGAAGAGCGCACATAGCAGATTGGTATCATTAATGGTATCCTAAAGTTGTAGAGTGCAGATTGTAAAGAGGCTTCCTTGCCATGCAAGTTAATGACCTGGGTTTTGTAGCGAGCATTCTGTTCGTACTGGTTCCTGCTGTTTTTTTGATAATTTTGTACATTCAAACTGCTAGCCGTCAAGGTTAAAAAGATACCTTATATACCGGAGGCAGATAGACGCGAAGTAGCAAGGTAACTTAGGCACCTTACTACGTTGTTTATATCGCGCTGGAATGCCGACACGGGCGCGAAGCTCGCTGGGGGAAGCTTCCTCCGGCGAGCTTCGCAGTTTTAACTGCCTTTATTTATAATGATGTGGATTATTACCCCACGGATAAATCCGGGGGCTTGAATAAGGAATAAATTTATTTTTCTCCATCAATAAATTGGGGAGCTTACCCAAAATTCATTAATTATGCGATCGCGATAAGTACTCGTTTTCGTCTTTTTGGTATCCAAACAAGATGTACTGTAGCAGATCCAACGGAGTGGTTGTAGTGTCTGTAATGTCTACGAGATTCTTTCATTTTTTTCGTAGCCTCAGCGGTTGGGATGAACACAGTTGCACTTCTTAGACAACATAGCTACAAAATCCTCACGCTCAAACGACTCTCACTGGAGCCTCAGCGAGGCAAAGTCTGCGGGACAGCTATATATCTGTCCCGCGAGCTGTGCTTTGGTTATTGACGCACTCGCGAGCCTACCGAGGATTCTGGTAGGCTCACGAGTGCGATATTCTCAACAACAAAATAGTGAAACCGCCTCGCGAGGCGCTCGTCTGCTGGGGGAAGCTTACAAGAGCGCGCGAGCGAGTGCGAAGACGGTTGTCCGTTTTTGGCTCTTGAAAAATGTAGCGCCCCTGAACGCTTAAGACAGTACGACTGGCTGTATGTTGTGTTTAATTGTGCTTCAACTTCGGACACAATATAGCAATGACTCAAGCTCTAACCAAATCTGTAACCTTTGAAGAATTTACTGAATGGCGTCCGCCAGGGGGACGTTATGAATTATACGATGGAGTAATTGTTGAAATGGTCCAACCAATAGGCGACCATGAAGATGTTGTGGGCTTTATAGCAGGTAAAATCAGCTTTGAATATGTTCGATTAAACTTACCTTACTCTATTCCAAAAACAGCACTAGTAAAACCTTCTACAAGTGAATCAGGTTACTCACCGGATGTATTACTACTAAATCGTACAAATCTTGTGAATGAACCATTGTGGAAGAAAAAATCTACGGTAATTTATGGCGCGTCAATTCCATTAGTTGTAGAAGTTGTTTCTACTAATTGGGATGATGATTACTACATGAACTTTGGTAAATACGAAAGCCTGAAAATTCCCGAATACTGGATAGTTGATTACCTTGGAATTGGATCTAAAAAATTTACTGGAAATCCCAAACAACCAACACTTTCTATCTGCCAGTTGATTGATGATGAATACCAGATTACGCCATTCCGAGGAGATGACCGGATTATTTCTCTCGCTTTCCCTGAATTAGATTTAACTGCAAAACAAATTTTGATTGGGACAATTTGAGTGCAACAACTTGAGTCCCAGTAAGCATTGTTATTACCATGCTGACGGCGATCGCAGAACGTCATTGGTCGAAAGATTTGTCTTGCAAGGCAGGGCTAGTCAATAGCGGAAGCAAACTCCTTTGAATGGACATTTCTTCTACTTCTTTGAGATAGCGAGGGCGATCGCCCTTTGAGGAAAAGTTTGTTAAGTAGTGGGACAGAATTAATTACACAATAGTACAAGTCGGCGGAAATAGAGCAACCATTTAAAATCCGTAAAAAGCGCATTCCATAATACTTTTGACTTTTGACTTTTGAATGAGTGACTTTCGCCTTGCGGTACTAGTCCTCGGTAATAGGGAATAGGTAAACAGTATTTTCCTTCCCGATTACCCATTACTTATTCCCTTGTACTAGTACAGCGGGCGCGTAAATAAAGCAACCCTGACGCTCGTTCCTCGCTAA
>CALMVQ010000118.1 GCA_937873135.1 uncultured Scytonema sp.
TTTCCTAGGACAATTATTTCACGAAATGTATAAATATTTTTGTGTAAGTACTTATCACAAGGTTTGCCAGCCATCACTCCTTCATTCGGGGCAGCCTTGGCTGAGGCTTGTGCTATATGCTTGGAGGAACAGGGCATTCTCAAGGTGTTGAGATAATAGTTAGCGGAGATTTTACTGCTAGATTTAAACTACGATGGCAAGCTGTTACACAACAAATGTTGCTTTGCTGGAATGATCAGGAGGTTACAACCGAACAGGCTGCTTATGGGATCGCCTTTTTAATTATTGGACAACTAACAGATTTAACAGTTATTGAGCGTTCGAGTAAAGGTACGGGATTTGATTACTGGTTAGGTACTATAGACATAGGAGGAGAAAGCTTATTTCAAAACAAAGTTAGGTTAGAAGTATCGGGTATAAGTAAGGGAAATCATAGCCGTGTCAAAGCTAGAGTAAAACAGAAGAAAGACCAAACACAGCCTTCAGATGGAGAATTTCCTGCTTACATCATCGTAGTCGAATTCAGCACACCTTTATCTTTTTTGCCAGAAAATGAATCATATTCAAGAAAAACATAACTTAGCGATGGATTTAGCTGAGGCTGCTTTTATTGCTAAACTTAGAGGTGATTTAGAACAAGCGTTGCAACTTACTAGGCAAGCATTTGAAAATGAACAAGCAGCAGCAGCATTAATTGCTAATCAATTGGACACCGAACCAACACGCTCGGTTTTACATCGTAGCGCTGCAACTCTTGCTGTTAACTGCGGAGAATTACAAGCGGCAGAACGTTTAATAAGAACAGCTTTATCTGGAAATCCACCTCAAGAAATTGCTGAAGAATTGAAAGATTTGTTTATTCAAATTAATTTACGTCCTTATTTGCTGCGTCACGGCATAAATGTTAATGACGAACAATTTAATGCTTTAATATTAAAGAATGCATAATATAGCAATCCTATATAAGTTAAGGTAGCCAAGTTTGAAGATCAAGAAGATAGGTAATCTTACACAGGTTCAGTAGTATTGCTGGATCCGTTGAGCATGACAAATAGCACCTACCAACAGCCGCACCCGAATGATTGGTTAGCAAAGGCAGCAACATCTCACCCGTTCCCTGGTATTCCACTTGCAAAGCAACGATTATTATGATATCTAGAGAGATTTGCTCAGTAAACTGGATTCAAGATGATGACGACAGCCAAAGATCATAACCTAAATATAACTTTGCCAGAAGAAACGATTAAACTTATCGATCAATTGACTCCAAAAGGATATCGCAGTCAATTTATCAATGAAGCAGTACAATACTACATTACCCAAAAAGCATTAGCCGACCTTCGAGAACAGTTAAAGGAAGGTGCCATCCGTCGAGCGAAACGGGATTTAGAATTAGCTGAAGAATGGTTTGACTTGGAAGAAGAAGTGTGTCAGAAAAACGAAAAGTAACGGACTTAAAACGGGGAGAGATATACTTGGTCAACTTCGATCCCACTATCGGTGCAGAGATGAAAAAGATTCGTCCAGCTTTAATCTTGCAAAATGATATTGCCAACCGTTACAGTCCCATTACTATTGTAGCTGCTATCACCTCCCAGTTTGAAGAACCTTTGTATCTCACTCTCAGTGCTAATTAAAATACCAGAAGGTGGTTTAGCAGTCGATTCGGTTGCACTCCTTAATCAAATTCGTTCAATTGATAAGCAAAGATTAATTAAAAGTCTAGGAACTGTGAGAGCGGAAACGATGGAACAAGTAGATAGAGCTATCCAGATTAGTCTTGGTTTAGTGAAGTTCTAATGGCTACTCTACTCACGCGGTTGTGGAACTTGTAGCCGGGTAACTTGGGGTTTATAGCGGTTCTCGTTTGAGTCACTCTGAATGTGGGTTGTGAGCGATCGCATTCCCTTAACTGGTAGCACTACCCGCGATCCTTGTAATCTATGATGTGCAATTTCATCTACCACTACTTGACAAATGCGGACGACTGTAATATATGTTTTCTGATAGCTCAGAGACTAAGTGCTTGAAGCTAATCTCCGCATATTCAATACTAGCACAGTCCGTATAAGCAACTACGCGTATAACTTAGTTAGGAGTTATGAGTGGGGAACAAGAATGAGTTTTTACTTGATGTCTATCTAATTTGATGGCAAATATTCTTAATAGTGCTACTGTTTGTAAGCTAACAAACTTCTTCCCAATGGAGGTAGAGGTATCAAAATTGTCATAGGATAATAGAGTTTCTATGGCAAATGCTACTCAATTTCTTTTTCACTTAGTCGTTAATTTCGTAAATCATGGCTGAACAATCTGACCGTCAAAAGCGAATCATGGAACATCTAGCTAGGAGTTCGGGCAACTTTATTAAACCTAAACTTGACACCTCTGAGCGAAGGGAGCAAATCATGCAACACGTTCGTTTAACTAAAGGTTAAAACAGAAACGACTAGATATGGATGCGCGAGCATCCAATTATCTCACCTTTGTGTATGAGCAAAACTTTGATTGCAGAACACGAATTGAACACACAGTCTTATGGTAGTTTAAAGTTAAAAGATATTACGATAAATAACTTTTACTTCACCCTCATGACTGGAGAACCTCACCTTGGGAATAGAACTACGTAGTTTCGTATTTCTCGACAGCCTGCAACCTCAACATGCAGCATATATGGGAACGGTAGCTCAAGGTTTTTTACCATTACCAGGGGATACATCGCTGTGGATTGAGATCTCTCCCGGTATTGAAATCAATCGGATCACGGATATAGCACTCAAAGCTGCCTCTGTGCGTCCGGGAGTACAAGTCGTTGAACGATTGTATGGTTTATTGGAAGTTCATTCCAGTTCCCAAGGCGAAACGCGATCTGCCGGTCAAGCTATTTTGGCGGCACTAGGAGTTAAAAAAGAGGAAGGACTCAAACCGCGTGTCGTTTCTAGCCAGATTATCCGCAATATTGATGCTTACCAAACACAACTAATCAATCGCACGCGCCGGGGACAGCTTTTATTAGCTGGACAAACATTATATGTATTAGAAGTTGAACCTGCCACTTACGCCGCACTAGCAGCAAATGAAGCAGAGAAAGCAGCAGCGATTAACATCCTTGAAGTTCAAGCTGTAGGAAGCTTTGGACGGCTTTACTTAGGTGGACAAGAACAAGATATTCTTGCAGGTTCCGGGAAAGCGTTAACAGCGATTGAAAGTGTCGCCGGTCGAACGAATCCCCAGATAGGTGTCAGGCAATAATCATCCCGGACTAATTCGTAATTATATTCAATTACGAATTATAGTCATCTCCCTTTTTTAAACAGTAATAGAAGGAATTACAATGGCAAATCGAGAGCATCTGGCTTTACTAAGAGCGGGTGCAGTCACATGGATTGAGTGGAGAAAGAAAAATCCTCACATTGAACCAGACCTGAGTGCAGCAAATCTACAAAGCGTAAACCTCCAAGAGATAAACTTAAGCAGGGCAGATCTAGGTAATGCATCACTCGTGCTAGCCAACCTCACTGATGCTAACCTCAGTGGTGCTAACCTCAGTGGTGCTAACCTCAGGGAAGCTAACTTGAGCGCTGCCAACTTCAGTGTTGCTAACTTGAGTGGTGCTACACTGACACAAGCAAATCTGAGTCATGCCAATCTAATTGGATCTGACTTAAGTGAGGCAAATCTTAAAGACGCTGTGATTGCTGAGGCTAATCTCATTGGGAGTGACTTAAGAGGCGCTAACTTGAGCGGTGCCGAACTGGGTGCGGCAAGACTTCATCGGACTAATCTTTGTTTTGCCAACCTGTTTGGGGCTAACTTAATTGCAGTCGATCTCAGCGAGGCAAATTTGTACGAAGCAGAAGCAATGGGAGCATATTTTTATAAAGCTGATTTATACAAGGCTAAGCTGCATAAGGCTCACCTTAGTGGCGCATTCTTATTAAGGGCAAATATGAATGAGGCTGACTTGAGTAAAGCTGACTTGAGATGGACTAACCTCAAAGGAGCAAACTTGGCAGGGGCTAACCTCAAAGGAGCAAATTTAGCAGGAGCAAACTTGGCGGGGGCTAACCTTGACGGTGCTAATCTTGAGGAAGCTCACAATCTTGACCGGAAATTTTGACCTTGCACATTATATCGTAACAAAATAATTGATGGAAAGAGCGCTCTTGTATTACCATGAGCGCCCCAGAGTGAAACTAAACTCAATACTGCTCGGTTAAGGGATAAAGAGGGTAAAATCAAAGAATTTTTGTTCGCGGAGAGGATACGAGAACAAGACAGCGAGAATTTAAATCACTTTTTTTCTTTGAGACTTTCGTACAAGTCAATCCAGCTTTGCCGAAGAGAATCAATACATGATTGTAGTTGATCGATTTGGGTTCTTCTAGCAACTGAGATGACAGCATTGATATGAGCAGGGCTTCCAGCCTTACCTAAATGCTGATACTTACTGAGTTTGTCAGGTTGTCGAGTGGGGAAAATTGGTTGAGTAGCATGTAGTTTGTAGTACCAGTAAGTACTCTGTTTACCCCGAGCCTGGTAACGTAAAACGCAACAACCTGGTGGAGCTACTTCCCCCGTAGCTTGAATTTGCTGGATGGAGAGTTGTAAAGTAGCAATGGCTTATTGAAGCAGTTCAGCTCTAGAAATCATGTCCGAGTCAGGAGGAGACATTGACTAGTGAGAAGAGTGTGCAAGTTGTGGAAAGAGGAGAATATGTTCGCGTAGAATTTACGAGAACATGGTAAATAGTCATTCAAGAAATTTATGGCTGGTTATTAGGACATTATTGCTTACGATGTTTAATGTTTCAAAGTGCATCTATCCAGAATATATCTCCATTACGTTTAAGCTTTACTGGTAGTCTACGAGTTATTAGACGCGCTATTCCTGAGTTTCAACGTCAGATAAATAATGAAATAGATATAAACATATATTATAGCTGGGTTATTTCCGAAATTTTAGACTTAGAAATACCATTACCACAACACAGAAGTAATCCGAGAGTACTCAAGAAAGCACGCTCAAAGTTTAAGAGTAAAAAACGAAGTGATAGAAATAATAGTACTCCCCGACAAAAACTATCCTTTAAAATTTACGCGAAAGGCAAGTTGAATACATACAGGACGATACAGTAAATTGTTCATTCTCAATTTATAGTTCAACAGGTTAAAAATATTCTGAGCAATTGACAATTAAGTTTTTTGAGAGTGCCGTTAGGTATAAGCAACCTTTTTCGCGGGGTTTGTTCGCGGAAAATTTACGCGAACAAAAAAGTCTTGATTTCACCACCTATTTCCCCTTAACCGAGCAGTATTGCCCTGAGAAGGGCTAGTGGTTTGAGCCAACGAGACTTTGCTGAAAGAATCGGTATCAAACAACCGCAGCTTGCTCGAATTGAATCTGGAAAACAGATTCCTAAGCTTGAAACTCTAACTAAACTTGCTTCTGGCTCTGGTTATACGGTTGAAATTCATTTTGTACCTATTAAAGATAATTCAATTCCTTTAATTGAACCCGTGCGAATTCCGGCTGAATTACTTGTTGAAACAGATAGGTAAGTAACTCGTACCGCTACGCGGAATAGCAATGTAGTGCCGCAAACATTGACAGCACAATGAGTATCAAGCAACTCGGGTTTAAGAGAGTAGATATCTGCCTGTTGGTCGTGGGTTTTACAAAGCCGCATCAAAAACCTGCTGTGCAGTGAGATTAAGTTGAGGAAAGGTGGGGGATACGATTAAATTATTCCCCGTGAACTTGGTTACAAGGTACTCATCCCCCACAAGCGGACATACTCTATCGTGATTTTCTCGGCTAAAAATCCAACAACTTTTTCATGGTCCCCGGTTGGAGCTTGTATCTCAATAATTACTCCATTATGTAGCTCGTACCGCACCCCGTCGTTGGGGTACCACTCGATAAATTCTTCAAAAGTTACTGGTTTAGGTAGGGTCTGAGTCATAGGATTTTACCATAATGAGTGTAATAACCAATCCATCTGACATAAGTCTTGCCACCTAACGTAGACGCGAAAAAAACAATTTCAGTCTTTGTGGAAGTTAACAATGGCAAGTGCGGCAGAATTGCATTGAAGTCCTCTAACTTCGTCATCATTTAATCTCTAACTTTCTTCTCTGTGCGTTCTCTGCCCCTCTTCGGTTTGTAAGTAATATCTATACTATATAGATATGCAGCTTCAGCAGAAAGGCAATCAAAAATTTAACTATGGAAAAACAACCAATTCATGTTATTGGAGGTGGACTCGCTGGGACAGAAGCGGCGTGGCAGATAGCCTCTGCTGGAATACCAGTCATTCTGTACGAAATGCGCCCCAATCGCTACAGTGGTGCTCATCATACAGAACATTTTGCGGAATTGGTGTGTAGTAATTCTTTTGGGGCAATGGCAAGCGATCGCGCTACAGGTCTATTGCATGAAGAACTGCGCCAGCTTGGTTCGATTGTGATCTCGAAAGCTGATGAACATGCTGTGCCAGCAGGTGGCGCACTAGCAGTAGATAGAGGACAATTTAGTCAAGACTTGACAGAAACCCTGGCTCGCCATCCTCTGATAGAAATTCGGCGGGAAGAATTGCGTGCTATCCCTGAGGGCATTGTCGTTTTGGCAACTGGCCCATTAACCAGCCCCGATCTAGCAGCAGACTTGCACCGCTTCACGGGGATGGAATACCTAAGCTTTTTTGATGCCGCCAGCCCGATTATTGTGGGAGAATCAATTAACCGAGACGTTGCTTTTCTTGCCTCTCGATATGACAAGGGTGAAGCTGCTTATCTCAACTGCCCGATGAATAAAGAGCAGTACCTGCGGTTTCAGCAAGAACTTTGTGTTGCCGAACAGGTGGAACTGAAGGATTTTGAGCGGGAAAATGCGAAATTTTTTGAAGCCTGTTTGCCAATAGAAGAGTTAGCACGACGGGGAGAAGACACGATGCGCTATGGTCCCCTTAAGCCAGTAGGGTTATCAGATAGTCGTACTGGAGAGCGTTCTTACGCTGTCATACAGCTGCGGCAGGAAGATAAAGCCGGTCAACTTTGGAACATGGTAGGATTTCAAACTAACCTGCGCTGGGGTGAGCAAAAGCGAGTCTTCCAGATGATACCGAGTTTGGAAAATGCTGAATTTGTGCGGCTGGGAGTGATGCACCGCAATACCTTTCTCAATGCTCCGCAACTCATGCAGCCAAGTCTACAATTTAAGCAACGCCCGACGTTACTTAGTGCTGGGCAGTTGATTGGGACTGAAGGCTACACAGCAGCATCTGCAGGCGGTTGGCTGGCTGGAACGAATGCTTCCCGGCTTGCTTTGGGGAAAGAAACCTTGACACTACCTACAACAACGATGATGGGGGCACTGTTTGAGTTTATTAGTTCAGCTTCTCCCAAGCATTTCCAGCCCATGCCACCTAATTTTGGGATTTTACCTGACTTAGGTGAGAAAATCAAGAGTAAACCGGAGCGTTACGGACGTTACCGCGATCGCTCTTTGGCTGATATTAAGACATTTGTGGCTGAGCTAAGCATTTAGCTGTTAGCCTAGTTAGGCTGTCAAGACTGAATTGATGGGTAAAGACGCTTGAGTTTGATTCTCGCATC
>CALMVQ010000119.1 GCA_937873135.1 uncultured Scytonema sp.
AAAATAAGGTTCTTTCTTTTTACTTTTTACTTTTTACTTTTGCCTTGTTGTACTCGGGATTTCTCTTGGTTTTTCAGGACTCCCTTGAAAGATAGTTTGCTTCTAGAAAAGGCAAACACAATAAAATGCCGAAATGGCAACCTTTTATAAGAGTAGCAAGGTAATTTGAGGAAAATCTAGATAGTAACTAGAACTCAGCAAAAAGTTCATGGTAAACAAATCCGTAAATTGCCAATTGTCAACCATTAACTAACTTAAACTTGCTACTAAACTAATCTAGTCAATTGTGAGTCTCAAGTAAACATTCAGCAATCTTAGTGTTTCCTCTGTTGGCAATTGAATTCAATTTTGTCAATATAGCTGACAAAACTATATCTTTTACAAATCAGTTGGTAAAGAATACTGATTTGTGACGGCTGAATGTTTACAGTACCGACAGCGACATCTTCTTAGACTAGCTTTTGTTGAAGTATTTGATGTTCTCTGGGGGAAAGACATTAAAACATCTGGAAATTTCCCCCACCTATCTAGGCGTAATATAGAAAATGAATGAGATGAGAAGGAGTCAATCGATTTTGGATTTTGTGGAAAGTTACAAGGGTGCCAGTACCAAGGGGCAAGAAACGCACACCGAATGCACGCAGCGCGCTTTTGGTTTCACAAATAAAGCAAACTTTCCTGCAGCAGATGCGCAGATTGATCCCGAAGTTTTATGGCTTCTTTCTTCAATGGTTAAAATCAGGCACACCCACACACAAAATTCTCCTGACTCCTTCTTCAATCAAACCTAGAAAATTCCACCATTACCCACGCTTTATAGAGCAGGTATTTATGCAACAAATTCCTGTTTCACTATTAACCCTAGTTGCTGGGGCATTCATCACAGTTATCAGCATCTGGGTTGGTCAAAACCATGCTCTACTACCGGTGCAGGCATCGCAACAAGCACCTTTGGTAGACGCCTTTTTCAACGTTATGGTTTCCATCGCCACGGCTCTGTTTTTGATGGTAGAAGGAACCATTCTGATTTTTTTAGTTCAGTACCGTCGCCGTCGTGGGGACGATACCGATGGCGTGGATGTTGAGGGTAATCTTCCCTTAGAGATTTTTTGGACAGCCGTCCCAACACTGATCGTCCTTTGCTTAGGAATCTACAGTGTCAACATTTTTCAGGACATGGGAGGGTTTGAGGCAGGAAGCCATCCTCACTTGCCGCAACATACTGCCGCCCAAATGCCTGGGAGCGCCATTGCTGCGACTTTGAGTGATGCCTCACCTGAAGAGTCGAAAACTCCAGGTATCCCGGAAATTGGCATTGGTGCAAATCCTAAAAACCTTAACAAACCAGCAGATGTGGTTGTCAACGTCACAGGAATGCAGTTTGCTTGGTTATTTAACTACCCGGATAGTAATGTGAGTGCTGGAGAATTACACATTCCAGTCGGTGCGGACGTACAACTTAATCTGTCTGCAGCGGATGTCATTCACTCGTTCTGGGTACCGCAATTCCGATTGAAGCAAGATGCGATTCCTGGCATACCTACTGAACTACGCTTCGTCGCCACTAGACTAGGCACATACCCTGTAGTTTGTACTGAACTGTGTGGCGGCTATCACGGTTCCATGCGATCTACTGTTGTTGTTCAAACACCAGAAGAGTATGAAAGCTGGCTGCAAGAAAACCGCATTGCCCAACAGCAAGAACTGAAGGAAGCTGTTGCACTCAAGCCAACTGATTTATCTACATCAGAGTTTCTTGCTCCCTACACTCAAAACATGGGAGTTAGTTCAACAACTATCGAGTCAATCGTTCATTAGTTAATGGTTAGTGGTTAATGGTTAATGGTTAATGGTTGATGGTTGATGGTTGATGGTTACCAAAAACTAACAATCAACAATCAACAATCAACAATTAACAACTAACAATCAACAATCAACAACCAACAACCAACAAAGGAAAAATATGACGCAGGTAGAACTTCCGCGTAACACTCCGCCTGAAGACAATAATAATAAACCAGGAATTCAGGTAGCTGCCCGACATGCGCATATCCAGCCGTGGAAATGGTACGATTACTTTACGTTTAATGTTGACCACAAGGTGATTGGTATCCAATACCTGGTGACGGCGTTTGTGTTTTATCTCATTGGTGGATTGATGGCTCTTGCTATGCGAGCCGAATTGATGACACCAGATTCAGATGTTCTCGATCCAAACCTATATAACGCATTCCTCACAAATCATGGGACGATCATGATCTTTTTGTGGATCGTACCCAGTGCAATTGGAGGATTTGGGAACTATCTCGTGCCATTGATGGTTGGTGCTAGAGATATGGCTTTTCCCAAGCTGAATGCAGTCGCCTTCTGGCTAAACCCACCTGCAGGAGCATTACTTTTAGGTAGTTTCTACTTCGGCGGAGCGCAGTCTGGTTGGACGTCATACCCCCCCCTCAGCCTTGTGACAGCCAACACTGCCCAAACCATGTGGATACTTGCTATCGTCCTGGTAGGAACTTCCTCAATTTTAGGTTCGCTGAACTTTGTCGTCACGATCCTAAAAATGAAGATTCCCAGCATGAGATGGGATCAATTGCCTTTGTTCTGTTGGGCAATTTTAGCAACCTCGGTTTTAGCACTTCTCTCCACACCAGTGTTAGCCGCAGGGTTAGTGCTGCTGTTGTTTGATCTGAACTTTGGGACGTCTTTCTTTAAGCCAGATGCAGGCGGTAACGTTGTGATTTACCAGCATCTGTTCTGGTTCTATTCGCATCCGGCAGTTTATTTGATGATTCTGCCCATCTTCGGCATTATGTCCGAAGTCATTCCAGTTCATTCTCGCAAGCCAATCTTTGGGTACAAGGCGATCGCTTATTCTAGTTTGGCAATCTGCCTTGTGGGTTTGTTCGTCTGGGTACACCACATGTTTACCAGCGGTACACCCGGTTGGATGCGGATGTTCTTCACTATTTCCACCCTGATTGTAGCCGTTCCCACTGGTGTGAAGATTTTTGGCTGGGTTGCTACTCTTTGGGGTGGTAAGATCCGCTTCACAAGTGCCATGCTCTTCGCCATTGGCTTGTTAAGCATGTTTGTTATGGGTGGTTTAAGTGGTGTGACAATGGGAACAGCTCCCTTTGATATTCACGTCCACGATACTTACTATGTTGTGGCACACTTCCACTACGTCTTGTTTGGCGGTTCTGTATTTGGTATTTACGCTGGAATTTACCACTGGTTCCCCAAAATGACGGGACGAATGCTGAATGAATCTTGGGGTCGAGTTCATTTTGCCCTCACCTTAATCGGTACTAATCTAACCTTCCTACCCATGCACGAGTTAGGTTTGCAAGGAATGCCGCGCCGAGTCGCAATGTATGACCCACAATTTATTACTCTCAATCAGATTTGTACCTATGGTTCTATTATCTTAGGGCTATCAGTGATTCCGTTCACCATCAACATTCTTTGGAGTTGGATTGCTGGACAGAAAGCGGGTGATAATCCTTGGAACGCTTTGACATTAGAATGGACTACCGCCTCACCACCCGCAGTTGAAAACTGGGAAGTTTTGCCCGTTCTCACTCACGGCCCTTACGATTATGGCAAGAACAGTCACAGTGCTGTTCTGGAAACTGGTGAAACAGCTATTCCGGCAAATAGTTAGTGGTTAGTAGTTATTGGCTAATAGCTAATAGTTAATCGCGAATGGTTAGTTGTTAATGGCTAACATTTTCTTGATAAAAATGAGCAATTAGCCATTAACAATTAACAATCAACAATCAACAATTAACAACTAACACGAGGCTAAAAAATGGACGCAGCAGATCATATTTCCACAGGTACAACAAGTGCAGATCATCATGAAGAACATGAAGATTTACGAGTCTTGGGACTGATAACGTTCCTCCTCTCTGAATCGCTGATGTTTGGTGGATTTTTTGCCACTTATTTATTCTTCAGAGGTATTACCAAAGTTTGGCCTCCAGAAGGCACCGAGGTAGAACTCTTGTTGCCCACGATTAACACGATCATTCTAGTTTCTAGTAGTTTCGTCATTCACTTAGGCGATACAGCGATTAAAAAGAATGATGTGGAAGGAATGCGGAAGTGGTATAAAATCACTGCAATCATGGGCGCAATTTTCCTAATTGGTCAGGTTGTTGAGTACATGACTTTAGGATACGGTCTAACTACCAACGTGTTTTCCAACTGTTTTTACTTAATGACAGGATTCCACGGTATACACGTTTTTGTGGGACTGTTGTTAATTTTAGGTGTGCTGTGGCGATCGCGTCGTCCCGGTCATTATTCTGCAACCAAACACACTGGTATAGAGATGGCAGAAATCTACTGGCACTTTGTAGATATCATCTGGATTGTTCTCTTTACCTTGCTGTACATTCTCACCATCTTTTAACAAAAGTGAGAAGTGAAAAGTTAGGAGTTAAGAATTAAAAATTGATAACTCAATAACTCTTCACTCCTCACTCCTCACTCTCTTAAGGAGGTTTTTATGCAAGTTCATACAGAAACGTTCTCCTGGTTTGAGGTTCCAGAGGATGTTAAAAAGTTATTGATATTAGCAGCGGAGAACTGGGAAAATACCTCTGAATCGGAAAAGTATATTAATCAGGCTTTAGCTAAAACAGAGGACTACCCAGACGTTTTAGTAGCAGCTTATCGATATTTCTTTTATAAAAATAATTACGAGATGGCACTGAAAGTTGCAGTAAAGGTTATAGATAGAATTAGAGTTTCGGAGAAATTACCAGATGATTGGGAGCAACTTAAACAAATCTTAGTCAGTCGTAAAGAAGATCCTAAAATTAGATTGTATTTAACCGCTTACAGTGCTTCTGGATTGGTTTTAGCTAAACTGGGACAGATAGAAGTAGCTAAAAAAATCAGTGCCCAAGTTAAGGATGTTGATAATAACAAAGAATTTGGGGCAGCAACTCTACTGGATGTTCTCACACGTCCCTGTGAAGAGGACGAATAACTAGTACGTCACGGCGTAAATAAACCACCCATCTGAAATAGTTAAAACCCTTACAAAATAAGGTTCTTTCTTTTTACTTTTTACTTTTTACTTTTGCCTTGTTGTACTAGGGAATGAGAAGAGAAGGAATCCAAAAACGTAGGGTGAGGCTCGCAAAGTCATGAAAAAAATCAGGGGTGAAAAAACAATAAGGGCTGTTCACACCGGGGATGTTAAACAAGAGTGCAAGATGTTATTATGAGAAAGTAGGTAGATTCATAAAATATTCTAAATTCTATAGGGGCTGCTTGAAAAGAATATTTTTTCTGCTTATATGTTATGTAGATTACACAAATACCCACTTCCTCACTCGTGACTTCTAACTCTTAATACCTCCTCATTTCTTTTAACTAATATTGTTTAGGTAAAATATGAAAGGTAGAGATTGGCTTGTCAATGAAAAAGGGCAGTATGAATCCGTTAAATCTGTTAAAGAATGGGATTTGTTAAGGGAGAATTATCGCCTTTATCGGTTTTTAACTGAGGTTGAAGATACTATCAACAGTGTAGACGATCAAACCAGTTGCCTTCCAGAAATTCGGATGCTGGTAAGGCGGTTGATTGTCAACTCCTATTGGGTGAAAAATCAATATTTAGAACCTTCACCTAAAACAGGAACCTCAGTTGTCCTATTGTACGATGAGTTGGGTTTTCCTTTAACTGTGCAAACAGTTACATTTGCACCAGGAACGCTATCAACAATTCACAATCATGGAACCTGGGGAGTGGTTGCAGTGTTAAAAGGACAGGAAAAAAGCACTTTCTGGAAGCGAACTCCTCAACCAGAATTTGAGGACAAAATTGAGCGTTCGGGAGAGGTAACTTTATTTCCAGGCGATATTATTAGCCTCACTCCTAATGCAATTCATAGTGTTGAAGCCATAGGTGATGAACCAACTGTGACTTTTAACATCTATGGAGAAACTTGCTCAAAAGAACGATTTGAGTTTGACACTGTTAACCATACAGCCAAGAATTTTTAATCTTGGTTGTGAATTGAGAGTTGTTAATAGTTTACCACTAACGGAGATACATGTATGGCAAGAGTGATTTTTTATGAAAAACCAGGCTGCCAGAATAATACCAAGCAAAAAACTTTGCTTGCAGCCGCAGGGCATGAGTTAGAAACTTACAACCTATTGAAAGAAGCTTGGACAGTAGAACGTTTGCGCTTATTTTTTAGCAATCTCCCCGTAGTTGAATGGTTTAACCGTACTGCTCCAAGGATAAAATCTGGTGAGGTTGTTCCCGAACAGATCAATGAGGAAACAGCCTTGTCAGAAATGGTTAACGATCCGGTGTTAATTCGTCGTCCGTTGATTCAAGTTGGCGATCGCCGTGAGGTGGGTTTTGATGTGGAAAAAGTTGACGCTTGGATTGGCTTAAAGCCTGTGGACGAATCCTTAAGAGCCGTCAGCGAAAATTTACTACAACATGATTTGCAAAATTGTTCTCACGGTGACGATCACAAGCACAATCATGGTAAAGGTGGTTGCAAACATTAATTGCAGCAATGTGTTTGCAAACACAATTTGGCTATAGTGTTTATCGTTTTACTCACATACAGAATACCCTCTCCCAAAATTGGGAGAGGGGCTGGGTGATAGTGTATGTGATACAGATGTTGATCGTGATAATTTTAACCATATTGCGATCCTTTGTTTCTGAGTGATGTCTGGTGCCTGACAACCAATCACTTACTCATAGTACGTATTCAACCTACTTTTTCCCAATCCTTTTACTATATTAGATCGCCTCTGCGACTGCCGAAGCAATGTTGGACATCAGTCTTTCACGATCTTCTAAAGGTGCTTCTGAACCTGCAATGAATACAGCGATCGCAACGCGTTTTCCATTGGGTGAAATCACAATTCCAACGTCATTTGTGGCAGTATTTCTGCCGAGAACATCTTCACCAGTACCAGTCTTATGTGCAATTGACCAATTCTTGGGTAAGCCTGCTTTTAGCCGCTTCTCTCCTGTTGGAGAGTCAGTCATAATCTGGAGTAACAAAGCGGTATTCAGAGATGACAATAACTGATGCGAGTGCAGCTTTGCCAAAAGGTCAACCATCCCTTCAGGTGTAGCTGTGTCTCGCGGATCGGTGAGATACTTTTCCAAAGCAGCTTTCTTAACGCTCACAGGAATTTTTTGCACTGCTGAGTTGAATTTTTGCTCGTCAGCCAATTCTGGTTGAAAGTTTGTGAGTCCCACACTCTCAGGCTGTAGCTGCTGCTCTAAGCGATCAACGCGAATGTCGTGAATTTTTAGCTTGCCTAAGATCGCATTAACTTGTTGAGTTCCACCAATCAATCGCACCAAAGCGTCATTTGCAGTATTATCACTAATTCCAATAGAGCGTTCGAGAAGGTTTTGCACAGTGAACTGTGCGCTATCACCTTTGAATTCCTTAATAATGGGACTCCATCCTGGAGCAAACTGCTGACGGGTAATGGTAACCGATTGATTGAGCGAAATTTTACCCTCATCTACTTGTTTTAAAACAGCGATCGCACTGGGAAGCTTAAATACGCTTTGCATGGGAAAGCGCTGCTTCCCATTGAGAAACCAGCTTTCGCCAGTATTCAAGTCCAAAACCCCGATACCAACTTTGCCTCGGACGGCTGAAATGTCAATATGCTTTAACCGATTTTGAAGTATTGCCCTATTAGGAGTTACAGATGGTTCTTGTGCTGTGACTGGAAACGACATAAATGTTATCAGAATAACCAATCCCAAAGAAAGCCAAAAACGACGTACAAACACTGAAAACATCTACTGTTTACTTGTAATAAAAGATATTCAGACGATGTTGAAGACACTTAAGTTTCCTGTTATGAGCAATGACCAATTATTGGATTTCTCTTTTGCCCCTACCTATTGTCATAAACAACGATCATCACAAAAATTGTGTAAGCAATTCCCAAAACAAGTCCGCCAGTAAAACCAATACCCAAGCCAAAAATAAAACTAAGCATAAAAATACATAGTTAGGTAGATATTTGCATCTGATAATGTCTGTAGCTAGATAACAATCCTTCAACTATGCAAAAGTTAGCTGGAAAGAGTACTCTATCCAACCGGCTTTGCGTCAAAAACTGGAAATAATGTGTTTTCCCGTATTTCAGTATGGAATAATTTGTCACATAGTTGTGCTTTTGAGAGCTAATCTCAAAAGCGCTCAGGAAGATATGACAACCAGAATTGAGTTTATTCCGGAGATCGCTAACTGGTATGACAATTTCAACTGTACTGAAACAGAGGAAAATATTTTTAAGATCGTTACTGCCCATCCAATCAAAGGATGACAGATATAATAGCAGAACTTGATACAGTTATTTTCACAACTAATATTTCAGTATAGGCTTGAGAATACGAGGACATGAATACAGTTGTTTGAGTACGTTGTCCACAGGCTTATATTTCAGTATAGGCTTGAGAATACGAGGACATAAAATACAGTTGTTTTAGTACGTCGTCCACAGGCTTAAGTAAGTGGGTGGGAGAATTTATATGTATGTAACGAAAACTTAATCAGAGCATTTAGAGTCAAATTTGACACGTTGTGTACTGTAGTTACCTTTTTCTCCCCTAGCTTTAACGCCATCAATCACGGCGTAAGCGAGATCTCTCGTTTAGAACAGCAACTCGTGCAAGGTTTGCTCGTTTTTTTATAGATTAGTGCGTCCCCAACATTACCCATAGAAAGCCACCACCGACGAATTAATTCAACCGCAAACTCTGCGCTAGCTGGCATCCGTAATACAAGCCGAGGAAAGCAATGATGAGAACTCAAAATGAAATTATCAAACAAGGCTACGATGCCTTAATCAATTCTCTGGGAGTTACCGATACTATTCGGTTTATTCAATATTTCAGTCCCAGCAAAGGAGATTATATCTCATATCGTCATCAATGGCTAGTACCGCAAGGCGTTCGTCAAAAGTCACTCATTCAAAAGTCAAAAGTATTATGGAATATGCTTTTTAGGGATTTTAAATGGTTGCTCTATTTACGCCGTGACGTACTAGATAAAAAAACTTTGGTTGAGGTTTTGGTGGAGATGAAACAATTGCAGTCAGATGACACCAATCAATATGACGAAGTTATTGAGTAGCGATCGCTTTTTGGACAATCACGCGAAGAGGTCATTTTTTAGTCAAATTATTGAGTTTGGTGAGACTGGAGCGAATATTTCCCGCTTCTTTACGACTCTTGAGCCGCTTTTTGGCTTCAAACAAAACGTGCAGTGCCCCTACGTCATTTCTCGCTTATATCTAATTATCTTAAAAAATGTCAGCTTAAATTAATATTACTTTTGCTGACACACCTTAAGTCTTTGCCTTGCTTCGGGATGGGTAACAAAGTAATCTTTCAGCCAGTCGCAACCCCGCTCCAAAAGTTCATCTAAACTTTCTACCCGCCATACACGGGCGACACCATCATCGGATACAGTGACGATGTGGCGTCCATCCGGGCTAAAACGAACTCCTATGCCATTAAATTGCGCGAGTTGCCTGCCGTCTAGATCCCACACTCGAGTTGTGTTGTCATCGGATGCGGTGACGATGCGCTGTCCATCCGGGCTAAAACTCGCATTGTTAATCTTGCTTTCATGCCCTTGGAGTGATGCGAGTTGCCTGCCTTTCAAATCCCACAACCGGGCAGTGCTATCATTCGATGCAGTGACGATGCGCTGTCCATCAGGGCTAAAAGAAGCACTGTTAATCTTACCTTCATGTCCTTGGAGTAATGCGAGTTGCCTGCCTTTCAAATCCCACAATCGGGCAGTGTCTTGTGATACAGTAATAACTTGCTGTCTGTTTGGGCTAAAATTGGCATTGTAGACCTTAGTCTGAAGTTTAGTGAGGACGGAGATCTGCTTACCAGATAAATCCCACACTCTGATAGCGTTGTCATTCGATGCAGTGATGATGCGCTGCCCATCAGGGCTAAAACTTGCGCTGTTAATCTTGCCCTGATGCACGCTTATTACTGCTAAAGGCTTGTCGGACAAATCCCAAACTTGGGCGGTGTTGTCAGATGATAAAGTCACGATGCGCTGTCCATTCTGGCTAAAACTGACACTATTAACAACGCTTTGATCCCCTGGAACTATTCCAAGTTGCAAGCCTTCCAAATCCCATATCTGCGCAGCTTTACTCTGTGATGCCGTAACGATGCGCTGTCCATCTGAGCTAAAACTAGCTCTGCTTACAGGAGCCTGATGCCCGGAGAGGACTGCGATAGGCTTGCCAGATAAATCCCACACCCTAACAGTTTTGTCCTGTGATACTGTGACGATCTGCTGTCCATTCGGGCTAAAACTGGCTCTGCTGACAGCAGATCGATGTCCGGAAAGGACGGAGATCTGCTTGCCGGATAAGTCCCACACTCGAGCGGTTTTGTCAACAGATGCCGTGATAATGTGCTGTCCATCTGGACTAAAACTCGCACTGCGGACAGTGTTCTGATGCCCTCGAAGTACCGCTAACTGATGACCGAGCTTGTCCCAAACCCGAGCGGTTTTGTCAACAGATGTAGTGACAATGCGCTTTCCATTCGGGCTAAAACTCGCAGAAGAGACAGCACTTTGATGTCCTCTAAGTACCGCTAACTGCTTGCCTGACGTGTTCCACACTCGGGCGGTTTTGTCAACAGATGCAGTAACAATGCGCTTTCCATCAGGGCTAAAAAAAGCACTGTTTAGAGAATCTTGATGCCCCTTGAGAACAGAGAGCGGGTTGCCAGACAAGTCCCACACCCGAGCGGTTTTGTCAACAGATGTAGTAACAATGCGCTGTCCATCCGGGCTAAAAAAAGCACTGTTGAGAGAGTCTTGATGCCCTCGAAGTACCGCTATCTGCCTGCCTTTCAAATCCCAGACTCGAGCGGTTTTGTCAACAGATGCAATCATGACGATGTGCTGTTCATCAGGGCTAAAAGAAGCAGAGATCGCATCGTTCTGATGTCCAAGGATTTGATTCCGTTCGTAGATGTTGTCGAGAATTGTTTGTAAAGCTAGAATGGGACTCAGTACTGCAGATTGTCTAAAACCCTTACTGATCACATCGTTTTGATGCCCGAAAAGTTGAGTCCGTTCGTGGATGTTGTCGAGAATCCTTTGTAAAGCTAGGATGGGGCTAACTGCTGGATATTCTTCTGGTGAGCGTCCATCCTTAACTATTTGTTGCAACTTTTGTCCCGCATTCATCGCCGACAGCAACGCTTCGAGTTGTCGGAACTGAAACTGCCGTAAAGCCGCATCCCCTGCTTGTTCCAGCTTTGTGCCTTCCCTTGCTTCCGATGCTTGTTTCGTTGCAATACCTGCCATTAAAGAGGCAATGACTGCCATGACTAGAGACAACACCAAGATCGTCGATCCGAGGCGAATCTGCTTCCTGGCTTTCTGTTGTATCTTAGTTAATGTCTGATTGGCTTGAGATAATATTCGAATCTCTTGTTCTTTGAAGAATACTCTCTCTTGACTGGCTGATAAGAACTGATAATCCAGGTTGCTCAGACTTTCTCCAGTTGCCCATAACAAAACATCCGGCAACGCATGTCTCTCCAGGGGCGATTCATCCTGACAAGCAGAATCTTCCCAAGCTGCCAAGGCTTGTGCATAAGGACGCAGATCCGTCAGTGCCTTGTCAATCCAACTTTGGTCAAAAACTGCTCGATAAATGCGATTATAAACTTTTAGCTTCCCTTCAGTCCTAACTACCAACCCCGATAGCCGTAACTGAATTTGCTCGAGGCTGTTATCGGCTAAGACTTCTTCATGTTGCCACACTTGCTGATACAGTCCTAATAGCCGACTTGTATCCTGCCCATTACTACGCAATATCCGGTTGCGAATCGTCTTTAAATGCTCTGGTTCGTCTTGTGCCTGCCAGTTAGATATAACTTTGGAGTGTACTAACTGCGAAACCCATTCTTCTACTCTGTCTTCTGGAATCTCCGATTCAGTCGTTTGGATCAGTTGGCAAATTTTCTGCGTGAGAAACGGCTGACCTCCCGTCCAGTTTAACACTGCTTGCACCACTTCTGTAGCTCTGCTGGTTTTAGAAGCCAATCCTTGCGCTAGCGGTTGGGCTGAGGGTAGCTCAAAACCACCCAATTTTATTGCTCTACCAATATTAAAAGCTGTGCGTTGCC
>CALMVQ010000120.1:0-26313 GCA_937873135.1 uncultured Scytonema sp.
CTCCCGACTCCCCCACTCCCCATGATTTGCCCATCCCCTCAATCGTTTCGTCTGTTGCTTTATCTAGAGTGGCTGTTGTTAGTCACAGCAGTGTTCATGGAAATCTGGTTACCTTTTGAATTGTCTTGGGAATTGCTGCTACAAGTTTTGACGATCGCAGCCTTCGGATTGATGGGTTTAAGACTGCCTACAGAAAAATTGCCAGCAAAACTATTGTATACCATTGTAGAATTCGGCTTAATTTTATTATCAGCAACTCAATATGGTTTATCAACTCGCGCCGTTTTCCTGCTGTGTTTGGTACTTTTGATGCGAAGTTGCTTGATTTTCCAGCGTGCAGGACAATTGACTGTATTAGGTTTAGCTTTCCTCTGCTATGGAACGCTGCTTCTGTCAAAACCGATTGTACCTGAGAAATATAAAGCCGCTGTCTGGGATTGGCGATTGAGTTCGGTATTATTGTTTAGTTTAACATTAGTATTTGCTTTATTGTTGATTAACGCCTTGCTTGCAGAACGCCAAAGTCGAAAGCAGTTGCAGATCGCCCATCAAGAACTAGAAATAACCCACGAACAATTGCGACATTATGCACTGAGAATTGAAGATCAGGCAACTTTACAGGAACGCAACCGAATTGCCCGCGAAATTCATGATGGACTTGGACACACCTTAGCAGCCCAAACCATTCAGATTAATAACGCCTTGCTATTCTGGCAATCGAATAACGATAGGGCTTTAACCTTTGTCAAACAGGCAAAGCAGTTGGGATCTGAAGCGTTGCTAGAAATCCGGCGATCTGTCTCGGTGTTGCGATCAAACCCCCTGCAAGGACAAACACTTGAGTCAGCGATTCAAAAGTTACTGAAGGACTTTCAGCACACTACAGGGATTGAACTATCTAGCAAAATTCATTTACCCCTATCCTTAACGACAGAAGCAAACACAACCCTCTACCGGATTGTACAAGAATCGCTGACGAATATTTACAAACACGCTCACGCAACATCTGTCATTGTTGAAGTGATTCAGCAGGTTGGAATACTTGATCTTTCCATTGAGGACAATGGTGAAGGGTTTAATCCAACTCAAAATACCACCGGTTTTGGACTCCAAGGGATGCGAGAACGGGCAGTGGCGTTGAGTGGGCAGTTCCATCTCCACAGTCAACCAGGAAAAGGTTGCCGCATCTGTGTTTCTTTTCCACTATCCAATCTGTTGTTTTGAAATTTGTCGTTTGCCAATTTAACTCTTCATTCCCTACTCCCTATTTCCAATTCTTTGTAACCTGTTTGTGGATCATAAGTTCTTAGAAAAGTGTATTCTTCACCGAGCCCAATAACTATTTCGGCGGTTGTGTAAATGATGCATCCATCAACGAGATGTCCGCCAATGGTTTTGCCTTGTTGATCTGCTAGGGTAATGTGCAGGTGTACGCCTGTCGTTGCTATTATGCCGTTCAGGGAAAGGATTTCAAATTTTTCAGTTAATACTGTATTAATTTCTTGATTTGCAAAGCGAATTGCTGCCTGTTTCAAGCTACCTATTGCGGTTAGTATAAATCCGGCTTTGATATTTTCTTTTTCGGCAAAGTTCTTTAAATTTTCTCTGAGATCTTCGTTTGGTTTTAGTCTGATAGCAAGGATTTTCATTAAATGATGAATTGGAGAAGTCAACTCAGTAATTATACAGTTGCTTATGTTCAATTAGCTTTCTTAGAATATACTAGCAATCAGCAAATATTGCTTGTAGACGTTAGCCAGTATATATAAAGCTCTACACAACTGCCTCATAGCTGAGGGCTTTTATTATGTATTTTTTTATACTAAAATATGGGATTGCTCAATATGTCAGACTTTCCGTTTCAATGCAAAAGTTTAAAAGAACAAGTTGAGTCTATATTACTACTTTTACAGCAAGAGCCATCTTTACGTTCTCACGACATGACGCCGATGCAAACTTCCCTTAGTAAGGCGATCGCCCCGAAGTTTGAGATTGTCTTTGCAGGTGCATTTAGTGCGGGTAAATCTATGCTGATCAATGCACTTCTAGAACGGGAATTGCTGTACAGTGCAGAGGGGCACGCGACTGGTACCGAATGCAAAATTGAGTATGCTGAAGCGGATAAGGAACGAGTTGTTTTAACATTTTTGAGTCAAGCGGAGATTCGCTCTCAAGCAGTTTCTTTGTGTGAGCAGTTGGGATTCGCGACAGGAGTGAATATCAACGAAGCTGAAGTTACTAATTTACTGCATCAAGGATGTGAAACTATTCTTCAACAAGAGGGTGGTGAAAGTAAATCGGAACGCGCAAAACTGGCGAAGGCTTTGATATTGTTGCTTGAAGGGTATAAAGCGAACAGCCAACATATCTATAGTCTAGATAATGCCACATACTCGATGGAGCAGTTTAACTTTTCTAATCTCAAAGAAGCTGCAGGTTATGCACGACGTGGAAGCAATAGTGCTGTTTTGAAGCGGATTGAATATTACTGCCATCATCCTCTGTTGCAAGATGGTAACGTCATTATCGACACGCCTGGTATTGATGCACCCGTGGAAAAGGATGCACAACTAACTCATGCTAAAATCCAGCACCCAGATACTTCAGCGGTTGTTTGTGTGCTAAAACCCGCTGCAGCTGGTGATATGACGAAGGAAGAAACGGAACTTTTGGAAACGATGCGGGGGAATTCAGGGATACGCGATCGCGTGTTTTATGTCTTTAACCGCATTGATGAGACTTGGTACAATACTCAACTCAGGCAACGTCTGGATGAGCTGATTAGTGGGCAGTTTCGGGATACCACGAGGGTTTTTAAAACGAGCGGGCTGTTAGGATTTTACGGCAGTTTGATTAACCAGACAAGCGGACAGGATCGGTTTGGTTTAGATTCTGTGTTTGCTGAAAGTGTCAAAAGTGCAAATGGTAAGGAAGAAACACCGCAATTTGTGAATGAGTTTCTTCGCTATTGTGCCAACTCTGGTAAACTTTCGCCAAGCAGTTTTCGCATTTCTGTCAACAGCTATGAAACTCCAAATCAGAACTATGTCCGGATTTTAGCTGAACAGGGAAAGCCATTAATTAATCAGATTATTCTCGACAGTGGCATCAAGGAATTTAGAACTGCCATTAAACGCTATCTTACTGAAGAAAAGCGTCCGCAGTTATTTAAAAATCTGGCTGATGATATGTCAGATATTTGTATTAAACTCAAGAAACATTTTCTAGCTTTGCAACGGGATTTAGACAGTCAACCACAAGAAATTGAGGCAATGAAGGCACAGGAGTTGCACCGTCTCAATCAGCAACTACAGCAAGTTGGTAATGACTTTCGTTCTTCAATTAAAGAAGAAGTGAACAAAGTAATTACAAACGACTGCGATACTTTTGAAGCAGATTTTCGGCAACTGCAATCGCGGATGACTCGTCGTTTGGATGAGTTGTTAGATAGTTTTTCTGTGAGAAAAGCTTATCAACGTGCGACTTTTAGTCATCCTCGCAATGCTACAGCACCTTTAATCGCTATTTTAGTAGAGGCGCTTTATTATTTGGCGAACCAGTTGGAAGATATTTTAGTCGAGTCTTCTCAGGAATTAGTCGCCAATCTTTTCCAAAGATTAATTGAGAAGATTCGCAAGTCAGAATACTATCGTCAATTATATCGCTTGCTTGGCAATGATGGTGGTGTGGAGCAAGAGTTGAATTTGTTGGAGAAAGACGTTTCCCAGGCTTTGGTGAGTGCAGCCAGGGTGGAATGCGATCGCTTTGTCAGAGAAAGTCCCAGATTTTATGACGAAAACACTTTTTCAATCTACCAGTTCCGGCAAACACTGTTGCAAACTTCCCAAGGTTACGATTGCGAAAGCATGGTGGAAGCGGAATCGGCAATTAAGCAGTTACTCAAATTAGATTTTGAACCAAAAGTTACCCAAACCATCCGCAGGAATTTCCGCCAAACCATCAACCAAACTTTGACAACTCAGTTGTTACCAATGGCAGAGCGGCAAGCTGAGGAAATTTTACAGCATTACCCTCAAGCGCGTGCTTATTTAGAGCAAACATTAGAGAAGGAAGCTGAGGAAAAGATTGTACATAATCGGCGGTTGCTGAGTGTGGTAGATAAAAAGATTGAGAATTACAATTCTGCCGTGAACGGGATTAATAGTTGTTTGCAGGCAATACAATTATACGAGCATTTGTTACCTGTAATTGGGCAATTTGATGCAGATGTTGTTGATCTGACTTCTGCAAGTAATGATTTTATTGAGGCAAATGGTTTGGTTACAGCGGAAAGTTGAGAAGGTAGGTAACGTTAAACCGTAACAAGTTAAAACTTTTCTTTGAGGGATATTGCCCTCTCTTTCCAACCAATCGAACTTTTTTCGATGAAAAAACCGCCTTAGCGAAGCCATGCCCGAAGGGCTTTAGACGCCAAGGACGCCACGCCAAGAAAAAAAGATAATATAATGGAAGAAAACTTTTACCTACATAACTGCAACGAGCTTGATGCTTTGTTATCTCAAAATAAAGCATTTAAAATTAGTCATATCAAGCACCTAATTAAAGAAGCATTTCGGGAAGTAATAGCAAATACACTACATAATTCATTAAAAGCTAAAGGAGTTGAAATAGATCCAGGTTACAGTAACAAAACTCCTGATACTTGGAAATGGTTTGATAATGGTTTAGATTGTGAAATTCTCCAAGTTGGTGCTAAAGGCTGGCAAAAAGGGAAATTTAGAATCAAAGTCGCTCTAGAATTTATCCCTAACGAACCAGAAATTCAACAAATACCTGACATTACCGAACCAGAATCATCTCTTGAGGATATTCGCCGCATGATAAATGAAGTGACATCATGAGTAAAACTCCGCGAATTAAAATTCCGCAAGAAGTGAGGAAATATGTCTATCAACGGGACAAATATCAATGTCAAAGCTGTGGGAAAACTAACCTTGAAACAAATCTAACTATCGATCACATCATCCCTCTTTTTCACAGTGGGAAAAATGATATCAGTAACTTGCAAACTCTCTGCTTAACTTGCAACCAGAGAAAAACACACAACATCGATCCCCGCTTCCGACGACATTTTGATATTTAGCAATTTGTCTGCGGTAATTACCCTCAACACAGATGGTCAAATTTATCAAGGATAACCACATAAATCTTATTAAATAGTTCACAATAAAATGAGATTGTTATTTTGGTAACCTTATGCAGAAAAACTCTACCCAAAACTTTTCTAAGACAACAACTATTATTGTGTGCCTTTTTGCTACTCTTATAGCAGTTTTTATATTAGCCTTTCCTAAGTTGTATGAGATCAAGTCAAAAGCCGGAATTGATTTTATACCAGGAAAACACGCAGGTACACTTTTTGAGAAACATACTCACGGGCTGTTTAAGTGTGAGTGGCTTTATCCGTACTATTGCGATCGCTCCAACACTTAAGTGAGGAGAGACGATATCAGTTGCTGCGAATTTGGGCTAACCCTCCTGTAGGGCTTGCTTCTCAACGAGCTTAATCGGCGCACGGTACTGCTTCCCCTTCAGTTAAGATAATTCATCTACCGTCAACGAAACAGAGATCCCCGACTTCTTAAAGAAGTCGGGGATCTAAGAAGAGCCTCCAACACAAGCTTTTTTAATTTTTCATTTTTAATTTCAAGGGAGCAGCTAGTACAGCACGGCGTAAATAAAGCAACCATTTCAAACAGCCAGAAGCCTTGATTTATAACACTTTTGACTTTTGACTTTTAACTTCCGCCTTGCGGTACTAGTGTGCGACTGCACCGCCACCTGACTTCACCTTTTTACAGAAAAGCAAAGCAATAGCGCTGACAAACAACCCGATCCCAATGAAATAAAAGCAATCGTTGAAAGCAATCACATAAGCTTCGCGACGGACGGTGTTAGCGATGCCTTGTAGCGCTCGGTTTTGGGCAGTATTGGGATCACTGCCGTGACTTATGAAATACTGAGTCAACTGATCGATTCGCTGTTGAGTTTGCGGGCTGTAGGAACTCACCAATTCTCCAAGCCGTTCGGAGTGAAATTGCTCGCGCCTGGTGAGCAGCGTTTTCAGGGCAGCGATCCCCATCGATCCTCCCATATTACGCATCATGTTAAACAAACTTGATGCTGAAGCTGCTTGTTGTGGTTCAATATTAGCTGTGGCAATAGTTGTCAAGGGCAAGATCATCAGAGGTTGTCCTAAAGCCCGAACGAGCTGAGACCATTTCAGTTCTTGTATAGCTGTATCATGTGTCATGTTTGAGTTCATAAAACAACTTACGGCAAACAGACAAAACCCTGCTGCCGCGACATAGCGAATATCAAAACGTTGCGTAAGTTTGGGCACTAATGGAATTAAGAATAACTGCGGCACTCCCGACCAAGCAATCACTTCACCAATTTGTAAGGGGCTGTAATCTTTGATCAAACCAAGATACAGTGGCAAAATATACACAGAGCCGTAGAGACCCAAACCAAGTGTCAACCCAGCCACGCTACTGATCCCAAAATTGCGGCGCTTTAACAAGGCTAAATTGATCAACGGCTTTTTGCGAGTCAGTTCAATCCAGATAAACAGACCTATGAAAACGACTGCCACGACAGTTAAATACTGAATTGCTTTGGAACCAAACCAGTCGTACTCTTGCCCTTGTTCTAAAACAACTTCCAGTGCCCCAAGACCAAGCCCCATGCTGAGGATACCCCACCAGTCGCCTTCCTTCAATTTTTCCAATTGTAGTGGCTGAGGGTCAATGGCGTATAAAACGATGCCAATAAGCAGGAGCCCTGGAACTATATTTAAATAGAAGTTGTACTGCCATCCCAAGTTATCGGTCAACCAACCCCCAATTGTCGGACCAATCGATGGGGCAAAGGTAGCTGTCATAGAAAACATTGCCAGTCCAATCGGCTGTTTAGCTTTTGGTAAAGTTCTCAGCACAATTGTCAAGGACATGGGGATCAGCACACCACCAGTAAATCCTTGCCCAGCGCGAAACACAACCATCTGACCTAGATCTGCAGCCCAGGCACAGCAGATGGAAAAAAACAGAAACAAGATGGAATTAACTACCAGATACCACCTCACGGAAAACACTTGCGATAGCCAGCCTGTTAGAGGGATGGTGACAATCTCCGCCACGAGATAACTTGTTGAGATCCAGGAACCTTCCTCCTGAGTCGCACCGATCGCTCCGTCAATCTGTTGGAGTGAGGAGTTTGTAATCTGAATATCCAACACCGCCATAAAGGCTCCCAACATGGCTCCCATCACGCCAATCCAGGTTTTCAGGGGCACTGAGTTGGACTGCGGTGATGGGGTTGCTGGCATTTGACTTTGATTTTTACCTCTGGTTGTGTCACTCACAAAGTTGCTCCTTGAAAGTCTAAGAAATCTATCCAAGGGTAGATGTTTCTATCCCTATTGCCAACACGGGTTTTTACTATAATTATTTAGTGTGCGTAATATTTAATAACAATAAAAATTACCTAGCCTCAATCGTAGCTAAATGAGGATAGGTTGAAAAGATCTTTAAAGCATGTTTTTTGAAAGTGAGTTTCAGAGATTTTTTTCTAATTCTCCCTTTCTCTTTTATCTGTCAAAACCATTAGCGATGTCTAGAGCTTGCTGATCCCCACCAGCATACCTTAAAAAGGGGGAAGAGCGGGGATCGAGTCTTTGGGCGATTTTAAACTAGCTGACTCAACCAAGGATTGACTTCAACTTTTAATTTTTGCCCCAACTTTAATAGTTGACGACACTGTGTCGTATCCTGATTATTGGCAAGAGTAGCAACATACTGTGGGATCAGTTGAGTGTGCAGACAGCTAAAGTAGAGTTCCTGGGATCGCTCGAGGGAGATGCCAAGATTTAGCTGATAACCCACATCAATCAAGCGCTCTAAACGTTGAATATCTGCTTCAGTTGTACCATTGGGATCGTACAACAATTGCCACAGCGATCGCAAAATCAACTGCTCGAGTATCTTCTTACCTGCGGGAATATTCAGCCGACAGCGCAGATGATTTGCTTCTGTGGCGATCGCCTCCAACTCTACCATGTGGTTCCCACTCAAAAGCCAGTCGCTGATATCTTGCTCGAGTAATCGTAGAGTTGTCATACCTCGATGCCCCAAAGCAATCTCTGCTGCAACCTGCAATTCTTGCGGTGCGGCTAGTTCATCTCGGTGAAACGCCATCAACACACCGTAATTATCACGGTATGCCTGAGTATAAAGTTGGTCTAGTCGCGCCAGTGTTTCTTGAGTCAGTAGTCCCATAAGCTGATGGCGTTCTTCAGCAAAGAGATTCTGTAAGTTATAAGCTTCTTCTCCAAATAACTGCGTCATTACTAAGAGCGTGTGAGCTGCACTCGCTTGTTGCAGGGAGGCAAACAGCTTTTCTTTTAATTCAGTGTAATTCCGCCGTCCTTCAAAAGGTTGAATACCGCAGTGGAAATCCCAACCTCCGAGATGGAGAACAGCAAACATTAAGTTTTCGCTTTCCCTGGTGATTTCTGATACCAACTTCAACTGTCCTACCACCAAAGTCAACGATCCCAAGCGTTGCAGTTGGTAATCAAGCTCATCAGCCCTGTAACAATAAACTCGCTTTTGGTAGGGATGATGATTGAGAGAACAGCTTTGTAGAGACGTTGGATTGGATGTCTCTAATGATTTATAGTTAGCAAACAGCGAAGTAATGGCGTAATGAGCTGCGACTTGCTTGAAACTTACTTGAGCCGTCAGTACCAATTGGTGGTAGATTTCTCCACCGTGTTTGAATAAATCGACATTACTAGGGGCATGAGTCAGGCGTTTGATGAAGCCGAGTTCCAACTGCACTCCTGCCACATCTCCTGCCAGTTCCAATGCACGGGCGGCATAGCGCAGAATTTGCGTTCCTTCCGGACGCGAGATTTCTTCAAAAAACCACCCACAACTAGTAAACATCAGCAAAGCTTGACGCTGCATTTCCAATAAACATAAAGCGTCTACTTGTTCGGAATCTGTCAGTTCGTGAGTTTGGTGGCGGTTGAGGAAGCGGCTAACATTGTCGGGAGAGCGATCGCGTATGACTTTAACGTATTCATCTCGTGCGTGCCAGGGATCACGGAAAAACTGCGTGCCATGTTCCTCATACACCTCTATCAAGCGATCCCGCAGCCAGTTCAAAGCATCTCGTAAAGGACGACGCCATTGCTGATGCCATCCTCCGCCACCACCGCAACCGCAATCGTCCTGCCATCTGTCTACACCATGGGCACAACTCCATGCCGTGACTGGCTTCAGTTCCACTTCCCAAGTAGGAGAATTTAAGCTGAGGTAGTGAGCAAAGTTTGTCACTGTCCAACCCCAACGGGGAAACTCTTCTGTCAAAGCGTAAGCTATAGTTTTCTCGGTTCCTCGTTTGTGATGTCCAAAGGTTTCTCCATCCGTCGCTACAGAAATTAATTGTGCCGGACGATGATCCCCACGCACTGCCGAACCAATACGTCCTGCCAAGTGATTAGAACTGTAAACGACATCACTGTAACCCATGTCCCGCGAGATCGGACCGTCGTAGAAGAAGATGTCGATATAAGGTGTGTTCTTTGTTCTTTGTTCTTTACGTGACGAATGACTATTTTGCAAATAGCAACGATAGGGGCGTGTGGGATCGATCTGATTGCCGCCAACTTCATGCCATTCGGGCTTGGGATCATCTTGGGTGGGGAGGGGACGGCAACGCTGTGCTTGAGAAGGGGCGAGAATAATAAAGCGAATACCTTCTTTAACCAAGGCTTCCAGCGTTGCATAGTCTACAGCTGTTTCCGCCAGCCACATGCCTTCGGGATCGCGTCCGAAGCGGGAGCGGAAGTCTTCTTTGCCCCACCGGATTTGAGTGTACTTGTCACGTTCGTTGGCAAGCGGCATGATGATATGGTTGTATACTTGCGCGATCGCATTGCCATGACCGTTCAAGCGATCGCAACTATTGCGATCCCCTTCCAAAATCCGCTGATACACCTCCATGTCATGGCGTTCCAACCATGACATTAGTGTTGGTCCAATATTAAAGCTCAAATACTCGTAGTTATTCACGATCCCCACCACTTCGCCTCGGTCATTTAGGACTCTGGCAAAAGCATTTGGGCGATAGCATTCTGAGTGAATGCGCTCATTCCAATCATGGAAAGGCGCTGCACCTGATTGACGTTCAATCGCATCCAGATAAGGGTTTTCCCTTGGTGGCTGATAAAAATGCCCATGCACTGTTACATAAACACCCGTAGCCGTTCTCAGGGGATCGGTCATCTTGGTGTTGGAGTTATTTTGTTGTAATACAAAATTTGTGCCAGTACTAGCTGGCCGTTCAGCAGCAGAAGTCATGCAGTATTCCAAATTGTAGATAAACTTGCAGTTGCGCCGAAGACAAAGTGTATAGATCCTTTTACAAGGAGATTCAATAAAAGTCGGAAAAAAAGTATGAGATTTACAAAATACTCAAAACATCAGTCCTAGTATTGCGGCTAATCTGCGTTGTCAAGCAGCTTTTTACCTCAGGGAATCAGCCATTCAAAAAACCCTTAATGGATTTTGGCGTGGGAATCAACAAAAAATTAATGGTCTTTTAATATATTTAACCTTATTTTTAGTGTAGAATTCCTTATCGCATTGAAATTTTTGTTACAAAAGATTGCAAATGCGATATAGACTGCAATCTTATTTTACAAACAAACTTCAAGAATGCCAATAGTGAAATCTCAGAACTATTGGGGAAGGAGGCAGGGCGAAAAGAGGAGAGTTTGCAGCATTGCCATCAGATGTGTTGGGATGATAAAAGTTTTTGAGCAGGGTCAAGAAAATAGAGGGCAGGGGGCTTGCTTTATTATTTGACTTGTATCAATTATTACAACCATTATCGGTTCGATATCAACTTGGCTCAAGACACAGACGACTTCGTAATAGCCTGACGTAAACACATAGGCAAATTACAGCAATATGAGGAAGTTAGAGAGAATTGATTTAAGGGGATAGAGTGCGGCGCGATACGGCGATACCGCCGTGGCCTTTGGCATCGCAGCTTCAGCTAGAAAGTTTTAAGGTGAAGTTACCCACTCCAAAACTTTATCGTTAAAACCACACCTAAAGAGATCGGGATGTCTAGTAGCCCCGAAGTATATGTATCAAGAAATTAAATGATGATTGCCCCAGAGCGGTTGTCTAATACGCTGAAAAACGTTGACCGGCGGAGCTGATTCAATGGAATCCGGGTAACAAGTCAATGCCAACTTTCAGCCAACACCGCGTAACTAAAGTTACGCGGTGTTGGCTCAATTAATATATAATTCCTGTTGATCATTAATTTCTTCTTAATAAAAGCAACAGTTCTTCTTCCACGTAAAAATACTACTACAAAATTAATTTAAAACAGAAGATTCACGTTTTGACAGGCAACTGTTAACGCTTAACGGTCACCTTAAGAAGTTTTTAGCCTATCGAATAGGATTGCTATATACAGGGAGGAAGGAACTCTTTAATAATGCATATACAGATGTAATTTTTTGGCAAACTAGATAAAGTTGAAAATTAGGAAAACAGTTTAAGTAAGGATTTCCTATGGAACAATATGCAAATCAACAAAAACGTGTAACGATGGGTGTCATTCCTCTGAATCTTCCTAGCCTGCGTTTTGGTGATTCAGGTGATGCAGTCAGAGTTTTGCAGCGGCTATTAGTATCTAATGGCTACAACGTTCCATTTGATGGGTCATTCGGTGCGCTGACAGAGTCTGCTGTCAAAGCCTTTCAAAGCCGACGGGGTTTACAAACGGATGGAATCGTTGGTCAAAGGACTTGGCGTGAATTGACAATATAGTTTTGAAATAGGTAGCGGGTAATGGGTCATAGGTTTTTGCCCATTCCCAATTCCCAAAAAAATCCGAGATAAATGTATAGCATTATACTAAAGATGAACTTTTAGGAAAAAATTACTACATTTTTTTATTTGTTAGTACGCACTATTCCGGAATAGGTACAATTTTGTCTGTCAAGGGAAATATGGGTTTTAGTAAAATGAAACACAATGAGTGATATTGCCCTGCTGATGACTAGTGTGTTAAAAACAAAACAACTATCGCCGTGCCATTTACTAGAGCAGCTAACGTTAAAGCTACACTATGGTATAGAAAAGTCAGCATGGAGTCAATTATCTCAATTAAATTTTACTGCACAAATAACACCACCCGAATTTATACACTCAGAAATAATTCTCGCCACGACTTCATCAGCACTGGCACCTTTAAAAGTAAATAAGACTCAGCACGAAAGTCATTCTAGTTTAGCTGAGTCCAAAATTCAAAATAAAGATACTGAGAATTCTCGTCGTTATCAGCTCAGAATGACAATTTACTTAGCAGATGGATCACTCTCCACAAGCAATAAAAGTAGAGACGATACAATTGATGTAAAACGTGATATTCCACCTATGCCAACTCTCCATTTTAATGACTCAGGCGTTGCTGTAAAAGTATTGCAACGGCTGTTGTTATCCAATGGTTACAGGGTTCGAGTAGATGGAGCTTTTGGTGCATTAACAGAAATTGCTGTCAGTGCCTTTCAAAATCGTCGAAATTTAGTAGCAGATGGAGTCGTAGGTCAAAGAACTTGGTACGAATTGGCGAAATAAGGAGTTTGTTGAGCGTTGTTTGAAGTCTGGATTTTGGATTCTCCACTCTCTTCTACCCACTAGGCAAAATTAACCATTTGACACTCTCCGACCGCACACTCGCTTTTCTGAACACTATATCCTGAAACGATGACATAGTCACACTTCAATCAGTCTATTTGACTTCTGAAGGATTACCATAGAATATTTACAGATGACAGTCATTTATCAACTGTTCAGCTATGCTGCTATGCTGAGGGCAGCTATGAGTCACGGAAACCCACGCTTAAAAACGTGGAATTGAAATAAGGACGTCGTATTTCTCGCGCTGTGCTATCGAAATACATTTTCTTTTAAAGTGGGCTTTAGACCCACAACGCTCATTTTTTATTAATATTTCAAACCTTCAGCATAGCTGCCTTGTCCTGACGGACACGCTGCCTTGAACGTACTTCTGCCTTTCTTTGTAACCGTTATAATTGCTCGATTCTTATTGTACCTAGCATCAATATTTATAAGGGCGAACGATGGGACTTGAACCCACGAGTGGAGGAATCACAATCCTCTGCCTTAACCACTTGGCTACGCTCGCCATTGATTTAATCAGTATAACATATCTCTGTTGAAACTTCCACATCTTGATTGAGATGAAATTTTTAGTTTCTTGAGATACATTTTACAGAGAATGGTTTTCTTTTCAAGCATTATATCATACTGCTACCCACATATGTATGAGCCATCCCACTTCTCTGATAAGCAATTGTTATAATATCAGTACATCACCAAACATTAAAAGTCTTTTCCCTACTCCTCAGACCTACTTGTGGGACTCGGGGGGAACCTTCTAGAACGCAGTTGATCGCTACTCCCTGATGTTTTCATACCTCCAAGAGTAAGAACTGCACTGCTTGCTTCTGTTCCTTGGAACGGACTCGGTTAATCTAGAGTCTTAAGGACTACAGCAAATCACAGTTGGAAAAAATGAAAGCGTCAACTATTGTAGCATATGTGGGAGTAGCGGTATTAGCTGCCTTGGGGATAGTAATGGCAAAGACAAATCCCTCTCAGGCTGAATATGAAGAATATGCAGTGCAAAAGCTGACAAAATATTTAAAAACCGATGTTTGCAAGAAAACTCCCAGCATATTAGAAAGTTTAATAAGTTTTAATTGTAATAAATTTGTAGATTCCGCTCAACCGCAAATGCGAGGAATTATTACTGCTAGTACGCAAAGGCAAGATCTAATTATTGTTAGTATTTACATTACGAATTTAAAATTGAATTCCTTGCTACCTTCTTATAAAATTGAGACTGTAGGAGCATTTGACAAATTCTATACATATAACTCCGAGCAACAATAGGGAGTCGATATGGGCAAAAACACGAACGCTCATTGGACAACTCTCTAAGCTAAGTAGGTGGGTGGGAAAATTTATAGCTATGTAACGAAATGTAAAATCAGCAAAAAGCTTATAAATGCATCGTTATAAGCTTTTTACAAAACTATACATACATTGATTTTATCGTGCCCACTTACTTATACCTTTTCTTTGTAACCATTCAGGTATTCGTCGGCATGCTGTCTACTACTTACTACATTGATAATATCAGTGCTAAAAACTGACGGCTGACGACTAAATGCTTACATAGTCATCACCACTAAAGATAGAGATGCTTAGAGAGCAAGTCTTTCTTAGGATGCAGGTTTAATTTAGATATTCTCCTTACTATCGTTAAGTGGAAGTCAGTAAGTTCCAGCTTTTAAAGAGAAATTGATTCACACAATATCTTACAGAAAGATGGAATGAACAAGTAATCCAAAAGAAGGAGAACACGGTATGTTTTTTCATAAGAAAGAAGCGATTCATAGTGTTAAGGTAGATGAACCAAATCCTCGTTTTGCTCAACTGCTGTTAGAGCAATTTGGTGGAGCTACTGGTGAATTAACAGCAGCGCTCCAATATTGGACTCAGTCTTTCCACTGTGAGAATCCAGAGATTCGAGATATGTTGCAAGACATTGCGCTTGAAGAGTTCGGACACTTAGAAATGGTAGGTAGACTTATTGAAGGTCATACCAAAAAAGTTGATCAAACCGAAGCATATAAAAGCACTTTGTTTGCTGTTCGAGGAATGGGACCTCACTTGCTTGATAGTCAAGGTAATACCTGGACTGCCAGCTATGTCAATGAGGGTGGTGATGTAGTACGCGATCTCCGGGCTGACATTGCTGCTGAAGCAGGCGCACGTCAAACTTATGAGGAGTTGATTAAACTTGCTACTGATGATGGGAGTAAGAAGACGCTTGTTCATCTTCTAACACGGGAAATTTCTCATACTCAGATGTTTATGAAAGCATTAGAATCTCTGGGTAAATTGACCGATCCGTTCTTTGGGAATATCCAACCGGATAACACAGTAGATATTTATTACAACTTATCGACAAACGGTCAAGTCGATCATCGTGGTCCTTGGAACTCTGAACCAGATTTCCGTTACATTGCTGACCCTGTTGCAGAAAAACAGAATTAATTTGTTTGCTAAGTATTTGGCTATTAGCACTTTAAAAGTTAGCTATGAGCGGAATAATATCAACATCTTAACGATCAGGCGTTGCTAGTTGGGTGGCATTGAGTTTCTTAGGACCACCGACTAGTACTCGACCAACCCAAAATTACCGGGTTAAGGCTTGCACGGGAAGCTACGTTCGCTGTGGAAGCAGGGGGAGAAAGAGATCTATCTTCTTGCTGCTATTAACCCCGTAAAGTTGCCTTGGCAGACTACTAACATCGAATCCCGAGCAGGCTCGAGCTACAATCCGGCATTTTTGTAAAGATTTGCGGCGAGATTGAAAAATTATAAATTTATAAGATAGGATGTAGAATTTGTCTACATCCTATTTTCATGTTTGAGAGATATTAGGTTATCATCTCCCCTCCAAGTCTTTAGGGAATTTTAAATAAAAAATGAGTGGCTTGGCTCAATCAACAGATAAAGTAAAAAAAAAGCCCCATATAAAATGGGGCTGGGCTGTAACGTATCACATTGGATGATTCCGAAAAACGAGTGCAAGCGCATTGATTTGCGTCTGTTTAACAGGTGACTAGTATCACAATAAAGGAAAAATCTATGACTTGAATCTCTACATATAGAAGCGATCGCCGCTCTACAAGCCATATGTAGACGAATAGGGGTGTAAGAAAAATCCATAGATAAATTCAGTTGTTCTAAAGGGGGGTTTTAACACGTCGCTCAAAAAGTAGGTGGTAGAAGGGAGGAGTTCCTTACCTTCTACCACCTACTTTTTAAGTTATCCTTATACTAATGCGTCACACTCAAGCTAATTCCATGCCATTTGCGTATCTGCTGGTATCTCATGGTAGTCGCGATCCGCGCCCGGTCACTGCCATGCAGCAATTGGCAGAGTTAGTATGTCACAAACTGCAAAGTAACTTAACTGTCTCTAATGTTGTGGCGTCTCGACTAAGGTGTGAAACTCTGGTAGGAACAGCATATTTGGAACTGAGTCCCGAACCATTGCACGAGCAGATCGTCACATTTAGTAAGAATGCTGCTAATTTTGGATGCAATTACCTGAAAATTTTACCTCTATTTCTCCTACCAGGGGTGCATGTAATGCAGGATATTCCATCGGAAGTGGCATTGGCTAAACAATTTCTCAGTCAAGACATGATGATAAATTTGCAACCATACTTAGGTAGTCACCCAAAGTTAGGAAGTTTGCTGTCACAAAGGTCTACAACAAAAGCAGAAGCAAGAATTCTTCTAGCTCATGGCAGTCGTCGTCCTCTTTCCCATAATCCAGTGGAAGCAATGGCTATATCTTTAGGAGCAATCGCTGCTTACTGGGCTGTATCTCCTAGTTTGGAATCGCGAGTGCAAGAGTTAGTTATTGCAGGTTGTAAGCAGATCGCTGTATTGCCATACTTTTTATTTACAGGTGGAATCGTTGATGCGATAGCGCACAAGCTTGAAGAGTTAAAATTACAATTCCCTGAGGTCAGTTTTCAACTAGCAGAGCCTTTGGGTGTTAATACCGAATTAGCCGATCTGATTTGGGAGTTGATGGAATCATGAACCGTCAAGCAGATGGTAGACAAGATGCAGACCAAATAGAAGAAAGGAATGACCCTTTGGGAAAGGTGTATTTAGTCGGTGCGGGACCTGGAGATCCGGGGTTGATGACTCTCAAGGGTAAGGGATTGTTAGAGTGTGCTAATGTCGTTATTTATGATGCTTTAGTGAGTCCGGCAATTCTTTTGATGATTAATCCTCAAGCAGAAAAGATTAACGCGGGTAAGCGGCGGGGGCGTCATTCAATGATGCAGGACGAAACAACACAGATTTTGATTGATAAAGCGCAGGATCATGCAATAGTAGTCCGCTTAAAGGGAGGCGATCCATTTATATTTGGTCGCGGTGGCGAGGAGATGGAAGAATTGCTAAAAGCCGGAATCTCAGTGGAAGTTGTACCTGGAATCACATCGGGAATTGCAGCTCCGGCGTATGCTGGTATTCCCTTGACGCATCGACTGTATAGTTCATCAGTAACTTTTGTGACGGGTCATGAATCATCAGGTAAATATTCCCCTACAGTAAATTGGAATGCGATCGCTCACGGTTCAGAAACGATTGTCATTTACATGGGAATTCACAATTTGCTTTATATCGTAGAACAGTTAACAAACGCAGGTTTGAGTTTAGAAACGCCTATTGCATTAATACGTTGGGGTACGCGACCCGATCAAGAAGAACTAATAGGCACGTTGGGAGCTATTGCCCTGCAAGTTGAAGTGACTGAGTTTGGAGCGCCAGCAATCGTTGTTATCGGTACGGTAGTAAATATGCACAGTACTCTATCTATTTGTCGTCCAGTTTCTTAACGCTGTAGGAGAAAATTTATACGTGCAATAGCTTACTCAAGATGTTGAAACACAACTTTTAATAAATCTACTTGTGTAAAAGGCTTTGTTAAATATCCTGACGATCTGACAATCTTTGCCCTCACCCGATCTATAAGTCCTGTTCTTCCTGTAAGCATAATCACAGGTATGTTTTCAAAATAAGAATGTTTGCGTAGTAATGAACATAATTCATAACCGTTTAATTTTGGCATTTCAATATCAAGCAAAATCATGTCTGGTTTAACACGCAGAACTTGCATTAAAGCATTTAAGGGGTCGTTGACTCCCCTAACACAAAAGATTTGCTCATCTAAAAAACTTCTGATAGTTGTCAGTACAATGGGACTATCATCAATGCAAAATATTTTGTACAGTTTTCTATTAACAATCTGCGGGTATGTTTGGCGACGGTTAATATGAGTCGTGTTAAAACTCTGAGGATAATCGGCAGTTTGATGCTCTTTTTGTTGTGAAAATGCTTGCTGGGGTTTGGAGTGAGGTTGTCTCAGTTGTTGGGAGAAGGAGTGGCGTTTCTGTTGATCTGGTGACTGGGCGTTTCCGGGATTTCGCGATCGCTTTTGACAATGCTCAACAAGCAAGTGTAAATCCAAATGACAAAACTTTGGCAGATCGTCCAAAAGACTTTCAGAGGTAAATTCATAACTTCCCTCTTTTAAATTCAGAAATGACTGTAAGACTTCTAGTGCCAATTGCTCTATCAGTATTCCTGCTTGGGCTAGACTAATGTACTTCTGACTCACTAACCAGCAAATAGCTAGATAATCTGGATTCGATATTGCTTGATTCTCAATACCAGTTTCAAATATTGCCTGTAACTGCTGATAAACTCCATTATGTAGAGTGGGAATTTGCTTACTCAATCGCAGCAAGGTTTTATAAAGTAGATCAAATGTTCTATTCGCTTGGCAGGCATAAATCAGTTTAGTGTTTTCTAAGTAGAATGACCAAGAAGCTGAAGCACTAAAAACCTGCAAACACCCAGTAGTAGGCTGACTAGTTATTTTAGTCAGTAAAGCGAGTGGCTGTAGTTTCTGGAAAAACCTATATCTACCAATAGGAAGTGTCGTCATAGAGATATATATTGAGATAAAAGCAATCTTGGCAACTAAAAGTGATGAAGGTGTTCTTAAGACTTTTAAAATAAAGCTTTCACCCCCCTATCGCCTTGATTGGGGGGAATTGTTCGCTATTCGTCCTTTGTAACATTTGCCTAACAGCATACTGCTGAAGCTTTGCACCCACTGTCGCTTGCAATACACGGTGTTACTCTTCCTATATTACTAAGATAGGATTTAGCTAGCCAAGTGCCAAGCAAAAATGGCATTCCCACATACAACTACTTTAGGATGTATATTAACTCTGCGGGTGTTTTTCCTTAATCATTTGTCACATTTAACTGTAATCACAAAAACACTGGTAAGTCTGAGAGTGCGACCTGATACGTGCAGGTTACATAAAGGTAAGTAGGTTGAGCTAATAAAACCTAAATATGTAAACAAATGTTGATAGGCTCAGCAACCTACTTACAACTAACCATTGACAGCCACAATGTAAAGTTGTGTTTATTCACGCCCACTGATTTAATACCATTTTTGAGCCATAGATTTTGCAGAAAGTAGGCGGGGTAGGTTTGCATTCTCGAAGTTTACATTCGTAGGGAAACCCTACGAATGGAACTTCTGGTGCGCCCAACTGTCCTAGATGGATTTGAAAAGCCTCTTTAAAGCTTGGCTTCAAGTTATCCATCTGTTACATTCTTGTTTCAAAATGGTATATTTTGTCCATAAGTACTGGAAACGCGCTTCAATGTTGTGTTGTGCAGAATGGCAGCAATTATAGAATTACTAGTGCTACTCCTCAATCAAAAGTCTACTTACAAATAGAAACTATCAGCTACATAGTATAGCAAGGCTAAATGACTCGCACTCCAAAATATTTAGTGACTCATTGTTCACAGCTAACTCCTAATTGTTATTCCCAGTTTTCGACTAGATATTAGCTATTAGCAGTGTACAAAAGTGTTTCCCGACTTAGATAGCAATACACTCTTATTGTAAGTTCCTATTAATTAATAACATTTATATTGATAAAAAATCCGGAAAAATAAAAAAGAATATATTAATTAAATAAAATACAGACAAAGACTACACCATCACCTTTACTTTCTAAAATAAAAATATGATGAAAACTTGTAAGTTATTTTACCTAAGTAATAAAAATGTTAAATTCCCAGTACAGAACTTAATTGTGTAAACCTTAAATAGCTGTAAACCCAACCCTTAAAACTCATATATACTAATAGCTCGCTCTGTGCTGGCTGGCGTAGAATCTATATTAATTAATGCTAATGAAAACAACAATTAAATACAAAAATTATGTTTCTCAAGATACAATTACAAATATCAAGTCATAGTCTGAAACAAATTTTGTCAAGTTTGTCCACAGGGTTAGGTTCCCAAGAGCAAGCTTTACATCAACAGACATCTATAATATTACAGCTTTAAATAAATATAGGAATGAGGTGCCTCTCCCCACCTACCCGTCACCCCCAATTATTAGAAGGGAAAAGCAAACTCTTCAGGTGTAAGCATTCAGGAATCTTGGCGGTTATTCTGTCAGCTATCGAGCAGAAATTTTATAGACATAGGTGACACAAATTAATTCTTGAGGAGTCATGTAAGCTGATAGCTGAAGGCTGAATGCTTACTTTTCAACCACAGCAAACTGCTGTACAGCTAGTATTAAATCATCTGGCGTACCAATGTCTAAATAAGTACCATTTGGAAAAGCTTCTGCTTCTACATGGAAGCCTTTGTTAACAGCAGCTTGAATAACATCGCCGATAGGTAATTCTGGAAACTGTGACAAATTGCTATTAGCCTTGATAGCGATTAGATAATCGTGCAAAAACTGCGTAAATGCAGGAGTCCAAACCGCAATCCCCCACATATAACGTAAATTTGAGTGGCTGGGTTTTTCAACAATAAAATAAACTCTACCTGTCGCGTCAAAATCAACCATACCAGCTTTGTGAGGTTGATCGGTGGGGAATAATCCCAACACGACATCAGCGTTGCTTGCCTTAAGGCGCGTAAGTATTTGTACAAAGGCATCCTTGGGCTGAAATAAGATATCGGGAAAGCCCAAAGCGATGATCGCATCTTGAACAAAGGGGAAGGCTTGATCCAACGTGAAAGGTACACCATAAGGCAAACCCATGATCAGATAGCCCAAGTTCATGGAAACTATTGTACCGTCTCCAAAATATGCTGGAATGTCCCACTTGCCCGAACGGATGATAAAGTAAGCCTTATCAATACCTGCTATAAGCATTTTTTCCAGCAAATAGTGGCAAACGACTTTGGGGCGTATATCACGTTGATGAGTGCGATCCTGAAAACCAATTGGATATAGCTCCTTACTAAGTGGTAGGGGAGAAATCCGTGTTGCCTGTCCACCGGCAGGTAGTAACCCGATAATTTGACGCTCGATCATTTGACTATTTCAAAAAAATATCCTCTCCTAAACAAACGTGCTGGTAAACCAACCAAAGGAGAGGTTATTAGATTTTATTTCATTATTAATACTACTTAACAGAAACGGCATCAACATCAATGGTAGCTTCAGAATTAGAAGGTGAATTCTCAGCCGTGGTAGTTGCGTTAGATGAAGCTACATTGTCCTTACGTGCTTTAAAGCCTTCAATCAATAGCCCAGACACTTCAGAAACCATCAACGTCAACAAAAAGACATCATCGACTTCTCCAACAATTGGCAGGAAGTCTGGGACAATATCAACTGGGCTGACAAAATAAAGTAGCGTTCCTAAAATTATCCACCAACGATACTTAGGGTTACGAATCAAGTTGCGATACCAAGCGTAAACTGATTGAATTGAAAATTTCATAACTTTAACCTCCAGTTACCTTTCATTCTGGCAAATGATGCCATAAACTTCCTGTGGGAATAACCGCCCTAGTTTGTCAGGAAGATGCTACCGTATTCACTAAAACAGTGCTGAGTGCTTCATAACAGTCCTGAGTGCTTCATAACAGTCCTGAGTGCTGAGTGCTGAGTGCTGAGAATGAAGTGAGAGAGGAGATGAGTTGAAATTTGGAATGTCTCTTTCTTTACTCTTTTCTGACTCAGGACTCAGCAACGCCAGTCGCCTCAACGGGGGGAACCCCCGCACGGCGCTGGCTCCTCAGGACTCAGGACTCATGAAGGACTCAGCACTCATGAAATTGGATGGAGGGAACATAAAATAGTGGATATCTTAGATCTCTGGAAAAAGGGCGGGCCAATTATGTGGCCCTTACTTGCCCTGTCGATTTTAGCTTTAAGCGTGATTTTTGAGCGTTTGTGGTTCTGGCTGCGAGTTTTAAGCCAGGAAAAGGAAATTGTCACTCGCGTTTTGGATGCCGCTCGAGAGAATTGGGCAATGGCTGCTGATATTGCACAACAATCTACCAACCAGCCAATCGGACGATTTCTTTATGCCCCCTTAAGCCTGCCGAAAAGCGATCTGGAAAGCTTCCGATTGGCCCTGGAAGCTACAGCAGAAGATGAATTAGCTGGGATGCGACGAGGTGAAAAACTGTTGGAAGCAGTCATTGCCCTCGCACCCCTATTGGGACTGTTAGGTACAGTTTTAGGCTTGATCCAGTCTCTGCGATCAATTCACATTAATGATTTGGCAACTGACTCTACGTCTGGGGTAACGACTGGGGTGACTAACGGTATTGGGGAATCTTTGATTGCCACGGCAACGGGTCTTGTTGTTGCGATCTTCAGTCTGGCATTATACCGCCTATTTCAAGGTTTTGTTGTCAACCAAGTCAAAATTTTTCGGAAGGCGGGTAATGAGTTGGAATTACTCTATCGACAGTTTCCACCAGACTTTAATCAGGTAACATCCGATCCAGTCCTGCCTCCGGTTAACTTGAATCCGCCCCGCAAGAAGGGTAGAAATAAGTTTTCTGAAACTCCTGAACCACCTTTGGAATCAGATTCATGATCTCCAAAGAAAACTAATGGAGGTAGCCTGTAAAAGATCTGTAGTAGATTGGAGGAAACCCCCCTCAGTAGTGCGATCGTCCTGAGTAAAAAAACAAGAGCGTCTACTATCTACTATCTACTACCTACTTTTTGGTCAAGAATTCTATATCCAATCAAGTGTGAGAGTGAGAATGAAAGTTAACCTGCATACTCCAATAGAAGAAGTTCAAGTTCAAATCATTCCTTTTATTGATGTCATTTTTTGTATTCTGACGTTTTTTATTTTGGCAGCTTTGCAAATCCCTCGGCAACACGCAACTCAACAGGCAATTAATGTTGACTTACCTAAAGTCAAGCCAGGTACAGATAAGAGTGTATCCTCTTTGGCGGGACGACAGATATTACCTGTAACTGTTGATGCCATTGGTCAAACTTATGTGGAAAAACAGCCGGTACGACGGGAGCAGTTGGCGGAAATTTTAAAGAAATATCTCCAACAAAATCCCACTGGCACTTTGGTACTAAATGCCTCCCGCTCGGCAACGTATAACGATGTGATAGAAATTTTAGACTTACTACGACAAGTCGGGGGCGATCGCGTTTCTCTAGGAATTATACCCGGTTCCTCACAACCTGCAACCAACCCCTCCCTACCGACTTCTCCCTACTTGCCTTATCCTGGTACCGGAGCTTCCTCTGTGGCACCAGTGTATCCACAACAAGGTAACTCTAACCCAAATCTTCTCCCAGTGCCCAATCAACCCTTACTCAATACACCCAGTCAACCTTTTCCCGGACAAGGTGTCCCTCAAGTTAATACTGGTTCTTCTCCTGTAGTGCCCAAATCAAAAGGTGCAGCACCCAAACAGAAGAAATGAGGGGCTCGAATAGATTGTGAAAAATGTAAGTAAGCAGACAACTATATTGGGAGAATTGCAATAAGATCTAGCGGCTCCTTTAGTTTGAACTGCGGCAACAAGAAGTTTGATGTCAATTACAACTATTGCCAACAGGTGCATCGAAGTGATGGTTATAAATACCAATAGCATCGGCTTGTTTTAACAAGCCTGTTGAGCTTCCTCCTCGCTGCGGAATTGACGAGGCTCCCGCTCTGCTGATTCTTTTTAGGCGGGGAATAGGGCAAATGAGCGGGAGCGCCTCCAACTCCTGTAGAGACGCAACAACGCAACCCGTCTCTACATTTGCATGCCTCCTGTCTTCCCATAAGCAGACAAACCTAAAAATATTCAAAATAAATTCCCACTAGCCACAAAACTTTTGCTAATTTACAAAAATGAGTTCAGCTTCACGTAAGCATCCTGCCCGTCGTTTCCAGCGCTCAGTACGTATGTTTTTAAGCGTTAGCTCTGTTGAAAGTTTACACAATCTAATCCTTGCTTAGGCTGCTGATTACTGTATGCTTACAGCTTCATTTTTGCTAATCACCATCTAACTTCTAAGGGTTTTGGCAATGGATATTCGGAAGCTTTTTATTGTTTGGGTGGTAACATCGGTCAGCTTGTATCTTGTTAACAAATTACCATTAGGAGTTGAAATTGATACTCCAGGGAAAGCCCTAATGTCCGCAGCCGTTCTGGGAATTCTATCGGCATCAGTAAGACCCGTTTTACGCCTCACATTTTCACAGCTAAATTTTGTCACATTTGACCTGCTATCTGGCTTTATCACATTTATCTTTGGAATTTTATGTTTTGGAATTATCGCCTATTCTATACAGGGTTTTCGTTTGCGGTTTGGTATTTGGAGTGCTATTACAGGAGCTTTTGCACTCTCTATTATCAGTAGTTTAATTTACACATTGTTAAATACGTAACTTCTGTTTGGAGTTATGAGTAAAAAAAACTTCTGAGAGCATGATATGACCAAAAAGTAGGGGGTAGGTACGGTTACCTCCTACCTTCAAAACTTCTAACCTCTCATTATTCAAGATTCAGTTGGGGGCGCAACTGTAGTACTCGATTGTTGAGCACGCTGTTCACGTTTTTTGCGATCTGCTGTCAGCATATCGGCCATAACAACCAGTGCTTGCACCATCTTATCTAAGTTAGCTCGGTATAATTCCAAATCTTTGTTGAGTCTGTCATCAGATATATGCAAGCCTGTAGCAATGCTTTTCAATGCCTCAGTACGTTGTTTTTCGTCTTTAACTAATTCTGGATCTGACAGTTCCAATAAAGAGAATAAACCTATTGCAAATAAACGGTTGTACTTGAAGTTAGGATGCTTCGCGATCGCTTGTAGCTGTTCTTGCAATTCAGGATTTATTTCTGAGTGAGTCGCTTGTTGGCTTAACCAAGCAATTAATTCTCTTGTGGGTAAGCTTTTTGCGCTTATTTCCACCCGATGAGCATCCTGTCGGTAACGCTGTGGATCTTCCTGTACAGCCTGAATCAATGCGTTAAAAATCGACTCCTTCTCCCGTTCTGGCTGGTAGCCTTGCATGAAGCGGTCGAAGGCTGTGACGACGCCTAAGGCATAAATCTGGTTGTAGCCAAAATCAACATTCACTGACAGCAGGTGCATTTCCACCATCAACTCTTCCACAACTCGACGATAAATTGTGTTAATCGGACGCGTGTGAAGCGAGTAGAAAGTTCGCTTTGTATCAGAGACAGTACGGACGTTATTCACAAATAAAACTTTTAGGGCGACGTATGTTTATTTTCTCGCGTCTAGGCAACTTTGCCAAGGTTAACTCGAATGAGTTGTAAAATGGTTTCTAACTCCGCTCCTCTTGTAGAAAGCTTCAAACAGAGCTTCTCTACAACTTCTGACTCCTAACTTCTACCTCATAATGAACTTTTCGCCACAGTTACTAACCCTAGCCAATTACTTGGCAGGTGAATTTGATAATCGAGAGCAAGCTCTCGAAGAACCTGTTTGGTACGTCCACTTACGTCTGTGGCATAGACCTGTGGCTTTGTTCTGTGAAGACAGCATAACCTTGTTTGCCGAACAAGCCAACATTCTCAACTTAGATCGACCTTACCGCCAGCGGATTATACGGCTTGTAGAGGGACATAACCCAGATGCACTCAGTGTCCAATACTATATGCCCAAAAATCCAGGTGCATTAATTGGTGCTGGTTGCAACCCTGATTTACTTAATACACTCGCTCCTGAGCAATTAGAGTTCCTCCCAGGCTGCATTCTCAACGTCACCCAGAATACTCTGACCACGAACCACTTTCAGTTTACTGCTACGCCACCTCCAGAAACTCGTTGTTGCTTTACCTATCTTGGTAATACCGTTCAAGTTTCTTTAGGATTTGGGGTTACTCAAGATGAATTTACAAGTTATGACAAAGGAATTGACTCAACTACGGGTAAAGCGACTTGGGGAGCAGTTTTAGGCCCATATCGCTACACTAAGCGCCAACAGTTTTAAGAGTGCTTCAAACAGTGCTTCAAACAGTGCTTCAAACAGTGCTGAGTCCTGAGTGCTGAGTCCTGAGTCGTGAAAAATCCTTCTCCACTCGTCCCTTAAATCAAAAATTTAGCTTGAAACAGAAAAATCTTAACTCAAGACTCTTTCTTACTCAGCACTCAGCACTCAGCACTCAGGACTTTTAATAGTGCTGAGTCGTGAGTCCTGAAAAATCCTTCTTCTCAGTCCCTTAAATCAAAGATTTAGCTTGAAACAGAAAAATCTTAACTCAAGACTCTTTCTTACTCAGCACTCA